>JACMMK010000041.1 GCA_014379045.1 Burkholderiales bacterium | reverse complement strand
GCGCGCAACTGGCTGCGGCCCGCGTTGTCGTCGCAGGCACCGGGGTCGGAAACGGCGGTGGAGCCGGCGGAGCCGCAGCTGGCGAGGGCGGGACCGGCAGTGCACCCGCTACCGACCGCTCGAGTAGCTATGGAGTTTGAGTACTGGTATCTGATTGCATTCCCGATCTTCTTCGGCCTCGGCTGGCTGGCGG
Organism: Burkholderiales bacterium; assembly: GCA_014379045.1. Taxonomy (GTDB): domain Bacteria; phylum Pseudomonadota; class Gammaproteobacteria; order Burkholderiales; family CAIKXV01; genus CAIKXV01. The sequence continues at coordinate 1,748 of JACMMK010000041.1, read as the reverse complement.
CGCGCATCGACATCCAGCAACTCGTCACCGAATCCCGGGCGCTGCCGGTCTCGTACTTCCGCGGCATCAACTTTCTCGTCAACGAGCAGCAGGACAAAGCGATCGAGGCATTCATCGAAGTCGTCAAGGTCGACCCGCAGACGATCGAGTTGCACTTCGCGCTGGGCAGCCTGTTCCGTCGCCGGGGTGAAGTCGAGCGCGCGATCCGCATGCATCAGAGTCTGGTCGACCGCGAAGACCTCGGCAACGACCGGCGTCTCGATGCGATCTACGAACTCGCACAGGATTATCTGAAGGCCGGACTGCTCGACCGCGCCGAAGAGCTGTTCAAGAAGCTCGAAGGCACCGCGCGCGAGGACGTCGCCTCGCAGGCGCTGCTCGAGATCTACGAGCAGGAGCGCGAGTGGGAGCGCGCGATCGATACTGCGCGGCGCGCCGAATCGCGCGACGGCCGGTCCTTCCAGATGGATATCGCCAACTACTATTGCGAACTCGCTGCGAACGAACTCGCCCACGCGCGGCCGAACGAAGCGCGCGAACGCCTCGAGCTGGCGCTGGCGAGTCACCGCAAGAGCGTGCGCGCGAGCATTCTGCTCGGCGACATCGAATTCGCCACCGGGCAGGTCGAAGCCGCGATCGATGCCTGGAAACGTATCGAGTCGCAGAACCCTGCGTATCTGTCGATGGTTGCCGAAAAACTGCTGAACGCGTACCGGATGCTCGGCAAACCCGAAGTGGGCTTGCGCCTGCTCCAGTATTATCTCGACAACCATCCGTCCCTCGATCTGATGACCGTGGTGTTCGAGGCAACGCTCGAACAACAGGGTGCGGAGGACGCCTACCGGCTGGTGCGCGACGAATTGAAGCGCAGTCCGACACTGATCGGACTGACCAAGCTGCTCGAAGCCCAACTGGTAACCACCCCGGTCGAGCAGCGCAACGATCTCGAGCTGATCAAGAATCTCGTGCAGCAACAGACCCACAATCTGGCGATGTATCGCTGCGATCAATGTGGCTTCAAGGCGCGCCAGTTCTACTGGCATTGCCCGGCCTGCGGCGGGTGGGAGACCTATTCGCCGAAGCGCACCGAAGAGCGCGTGTCGGGACCGTAAACGCGGCGCTCTCCACCGCAATCGACGATGCATGACCGCTTCGGCCTCCACCCTGCCCAGAAACAGCGAGCCGCACTCATGGTGTCAACGCAGTCATCCCTGCCGATCGATCCGCGGGTCATCGTCGCCCTCGACCTGCCGAGTGGCGATGCCGCGCTCGAGCTCGCGCGTCGGCTGGATCCCAAACGCTGCCGGATCAAGGTCGGCAAGGAACTGTTCACCAGTGGCGGGCCGCTGTTGACGAACCGGCTGCGTGCGCTCGGCTTCGACGTGTTCGTCGATCTGAAGTTCCACGACATTCCGAACACGGTCGCAGCCGCGTGTCGTGCTGCCGCGACCGACGGCGCCTGGATGGTCGACGTGCATGCCTGCGGTGGGCGCCGGATGATGGAAGCCGCACGCGAGGCGCTCGCACCGTTCACGCCGCGTCCGCTGCTAGTGGCGGTGACGGTGTTGACGAGTCTCGACGCGCGCGACCTCGTCGAGATCGGCATCGATGACGACGTGGAAGCACAGACCCTGCGTCTCGCACGGCTCGCGCTCGACAGCGGTCTGGACGGGGTAGTCTGTTCGCCGCGCGAGGCGCGCGGCTTGCGCGAGCACTGCGGTGCGCAGTTCGTCCTGGTGACACCCGGC
>JACMMK010000372.1 GCA_014379045.1 Burkholderiales bacterium | reverse complement strand
GCTCGCGTCGGGCCATGCCCATGGCGCCGCCGGGGACGCGCTGCGCGCCGCCGCCGACTATCGGCGCTGCGTGCAGTTCGACCGCGGCTGCGCGCTCGGCTGGTTCAGGCTCGGCGCCGCCCTTCAGCAAAGCGCCCAGTGGGTCGATGCCGACAAGGCATACCGACGCGCGCTCGCGCTGCGACCGGTGTGGCCCGAAGCCTGGTGCAACGCGGGCGACGCGTTGCGCGCACTCGACCGGTTCGACGCCGCAGAGCGCGCTTATCGCAAGGCGCTCGCGCAGCGTCCGGCGTTCCCGGAGGGGTGGTGCAATCTCGGGGTGCTGCTCGACATGCGCGCCGCGCGTCGTGAGGAAGCGCTCGAGTGCTTCACCCGCGCTGTGCACGAGAACCCCGACTTCACCGAGGCGCATTACAACCGGGGCAGCGCGCTCGGTGCGTTGGGGCGCACGGTCGAAGCCGTCGACGCCTATGCGCGTGTGTTCGAGCTCGATCCGCGGCATGCGAATGCCTACAACAACCTGGGCATCCTTTTCCTAGGCGACGAACGTCTCGACGACGCGCGTGTGTGTTTCGAACGCGCGCTCGAGGCGGATGCGACGCACGCCAGGGCGTTGAACAACCTGGGCAATGTCCATCTGCGCCTGCAGCGGTTCCCGGACGCGGCGGCATGCTTCGAGCGTGCGCTCGGGCTATCCCCCGACTTTGCCGAAGCGTTCAACGGCGCCGGGCTCGCGGCGCAGGAACTGGGTCATGTCGACGCGGCGAGCGAGTTGTTCACCCGCGCATTGTCGCTGCGGCCGCGGCTCGTCGAGGCGCGCGCGAATCTCGCCATGGCACGGGGCCAACTCGGCGACGCAGCCGCCGCGAAGGCCGCGTTCCTCCAGGCGGCGCAGGAGTCGGGCAACGCGATTCTGGCGATTCGCGCGGCGACCGTGCTGCCTGCGATCATGGGCACCGCCGCGTCGCTCGACGCCGAGCGTGCATCGATCGCCGAGGAGCTGCGCGCACTCGCACACTGCGAAACGTCTGCGACCGAAGCGCAGTTCATGCAGTACTTCGATCCGCCGTTCTACTGTGCGTACCGCGGGTGGAACAACCGCGCGCTCCTGGGTGAGCTCGCCGCCCTGTATCGAAAGCTCGTGCCGGGCCTCGCTTTCGAGGCCCCGCATCTGGGCACGGGCCGCTCACGCCGACGCGTGCGGGTGGGGTTCGTGTCGAGCCATTTCTTCAGCCATTCGGTCGGGGTGTCGTTCGTGCGGTTGCTGCAGAACCTCAGCACCGACCCACGCCTCGAGCTCGTCGGCATCACGCTGGGTGGGCGCGAAGACGCGCTCACCGCACGGATCCGCGCAAGCTGTGCGGGATGGGTGAGCGCACGCGGCACCCTGGCCGCCATTCGCGCTGCGATCGCCGAACTCGAACTGGACGTGCTGTTCTTCACCGATGTGGGCATGGATCGCCTCACCTATCCGCTCGCGCTGTCGCGTCTGGCGCGCGTGCAGTGTCTGAGCGGAGGACATCCGGAGACCACCGGCAGCCCGAGCGTCGACTGCCTGATCTCGAGCCGCTGGCTCGAGACGCCCGGCGCGCAGGCGTTCTACACCGAACGGCTGGTGCTGCTCGAGGCCTACAACAGCGTGCTGGTGCCGCCGGTGGTGGCGACCGATCTGGCGACCCGCGCCGAGCTGGGCATCGACGGGCATGCGCGCGTGTATCTGTGTCCGGTCAAGCTGCATAAACTGCATCCCGAGTTCGACGCCGCGCTGAGCGCGATCGTCGCGCGCGACCCGCAGGCGTCGATCGTGCTGTTCGAGGACGAGCGCCAGCGACACTGGCGTGCGCAAACGCAAACCCGGCAGTGGCGCACGATGGGTGCGGCGGCCGAACGCGTGCGCTTCGAACCGTGGGCGGACACGCGCACCTTCCAGTCGTGGCTGCGCGCGGCCGACGCGGTGCTCGACTGCTGGCCGTTCGGCATGGGAACGACTGCGATCAGCGCGCTCGGGCAGGGGATTCCCGTGCTGACGCTGCCCGCCGAGCGGCTGTCCGGACGCGGCACCCACGCGCTGCTGCGGATGATGGATCTCGACTGGCCGATCGCGCGCGATGCCGCCGACTATGTCGACAAGGCAGTGACGCTCGCACGCGAACCCGATCTGCGCCACCGCCTCGCTCAAGATTTGCGCGCGCGCTCCGATGTGTTGTTCAAACAGGGGGATTGCGCCGCCGAGGTGGCCGAGTTCCTGATCGAAAGCGTGACCCGCGAGGCAGCCGCATGAATCCGATTCCGGTACTCCGACCCGACATGCCGTCGGCCGATGAACTGCTGCCGTATCTGCGGCGGATCGACGCCGCGCAGCAGTTCGCGAACTTCGGACCCCTCTGTCTCGAACTCGAGCGTCGCCTGAGTGCCGACTGCAGCAGCGCGAGCGGACACCCGGTGGCACTCACCACCGTCGCCAACTGCACCGTCGGCCTGCAGCTCGCACTGATGGCCAGCGTCGACCGGCCGCGCGTCAAGGTGCTGGTGCCCTCGCTGACCTTTCCCGGTACCGTCTCCGGCATCCTGCAAGCCGGCTTCGAGCCCGTGCTCGCCGACATCGACCCGTCACGCTGGGTGCTCACGCCGGAGATCGCGCGCGCGGCGATGGCGCGAGTGCGCGGTATCCGCGCGATCATGCCGGTGGCGGCGTTCGGTGGCGCACTCGATGTCCAGGGCTGGGATCAGCTCACGCTCGAGACCGGCGTGCCGGTGGTGATCGACGCCGCCGGCGCGTTCGGCAATCAGACCGTCGGCGCGCACACGGTAGTGGCGTTCAGCATGCATGCGACGAAGGCGCTCGGTGCCGGCGAAGGCGGCTTCGTCGCGGCGCGCGATCCCGAGGTGGTGGCGCGCGTGCGGCGCCTGTCCAACTTCGGCTACATGTCGGCGGGCGGGCTGATCTCGGATATCGGTGTCAACGGCAAGATGAGCGAGTACGCGGCCGCGGTGGGGCTAGCCGCGCTCGACCGCTGGCCGGCGGTCAGCACTGCGCGGCGGGTGCTGATGTCGTCCTACAGCGCCGCGGTGCAGGATGCCTGTCCCGAGATCGTGCTGCAGGAGCGTCCGCTCGGCGGGGTGTATTCGCTCGGCCTCGTGCGCCTGCCCGACCGGCTGCGCGCTGAAACAGTGGCCGAGTTCCTGGCGTCGCGCGGAATCGGGTCCCGCCGCTGGTACTGCCCCGGCATCTACGCGCATCCGGCTTTTCTCGCCTTGACGCAGGCCGACGATCACGTGGTGGTCAAGCATCTCGACCAGCACCTGCTCGGCCTGCCCTTCCATCTGCAGATGAGCCTTGCCGATATCGATCGGGTGACCGGCGCGCTGCAGGCGGTGCTCGCACTCGGTGAGCGCGGGCGCAGCAGCGTTGCCAAGGCCACCCGAAGCCCGAGCTCGCGCGGCGCGCATCTGCGCGCCGTGGTGTGACCGGGATGGCCGCGCGGAAGCCGCTGGTGGTGTTCGGCGCCGGCCAGATCGCCGAGGTCGCGTGGTCGTGCTTCGAGCGCGACTCGGGCTACGAGGTCGTGGCCTTCACCGTCGACCGCGAGTACCTGCGCGTCGATACGCTGTGTGGCCGGCCGGTGTTCGCGTTCGACGAGCTGCCTGCGCGCCTTCCGCCTGAAAGCCACGCGATGTTCGTCGCGATCGCCTATGGCAGGATGAATCAGTCGCGCCGCGACACCGTCGCGCGGATGCAGGCGGCCGGGTATCGATGCGTCAACTACGTGAGTTCGCAGGCGCTGGTCGCAGGCGAGGTCGTGCCCGACAGCAACACCTTCGTGATGGAGTTGAACAACCTGCAGCCGTTCTCCCGTCTCGGGCGCAATGTCTGGCTGTGGGCCGGCAACCATATCGGCCACCACTCGTTCGTGGAGGACGACTGCTTCGTCGCTTCGCACGCCGTGATCTCAGGCTCGGTGCGGATCGGTGCGGCGACCTTCGTCGGTGTGAATGCGACGATCCGCGACAACGTGACGATAGGCCGGCGCAACGTGATCGGCGCGGGCGTGGTGATTCTCGCCGACACCCTCGACGAGCAGGTCTACGTCGCCACGAAGACCGAACCCTCACGCGTGCCGAGCCATCGGCTGCGCGGGCTCTGAGCGGGACGCGAGCACGATGCGCTGGCGCAAGCTGGGACAGGTGTTCGATCCGCGCGCGCATCGCGAATGGGCGGGCAGCCATGCGCAGGTGCCCACGGTGCTGGTGCTCGCCGATCGGTTGCGCGTCTACTACGCCGATCGCCATGCCGACGGGCGCAGCTTTCCGACCTTCATCGATGTCGACCGCGACGACCCCACGCGCGTGCTGTACTGCCACCGCGTTCCGGTACTCGGCTGGGGCGCGCCAGGCACCTTCGACGACGAAGGCGTGATGCCTGCCTTCGCGCTCGAGCACGAGGGTCGCATCCGGCTCTACTACTCGGGGTGGAACCGGCGCGTCAGCGTGCCGTATCACAACGCGACGGGCCTCGCCGTGAGCGATGACGGCGGGGTAACGTTCGTGCGCGCATTCGACGGCCCGCTGCTCGATCGCACGCCCGAAGAACCGTACCTGGCAGTGACGCCGTGGGTTCTGCGCGAGCCGCGCGCCGGTGGCGGGTATGCCTGGCGCGCATGGTACATCTCCGGCCTGCGCTGGGTGCCCGTCGACGGCAGGCTGGAACCCGTCTACGTGATCAAGCATGCACTGTCCGACGACGGCATTCGCTGGCAGCGCCCGAACCTGCAATGCGTCGCGCAGCAGCACGAGCTCGAGGCGTTCTCGCACCCGTCGGTGTGGCGAGATGGCGATACCTGGCATATGTGGTATTGCCATCGGCACAGCCGGGACTACCGCACCGGGCCCGGCGCCTACCGGATCGGCTATGCGCGTTCGAGCGACGGCATCGGCTTCGAACGCGACGACGCGGCAGCGGGGATCGACGTGTCCGAGGAAGGCTGGGACGACACGATGATCTGTTATCCCGCGGTGGTACCGGTCGGCGATCGGGTATTTCTGTTCTATAACGGCAACGCCTTCGGGCAGACCGGGATCGGCGTCGCGGTGCTCGAACGCGATGCGCGGGACGATCGACCAAGGCGAGGGGAGTAACGCGATGGCGTACGACGGGACCAGCAGCGAAGGCACCACCGCCGACCGGGAACAGCTGGACTTCCGCGAACGGTTGGCGACGATGTTCCGCGAGTCGCCGCTGCCGCCCGAGCAACTGATGTTCAATCTCGGCCTGTATACGCGCAGTTCGCTGCTTGTCAAATTCCTGTTCCTGCACGACGTCTACCAGCGCATCCGGATGGTTCCTGGCGTGCTGATCGAACTGGGCGTGTGGTGGGGGCAGAACCTCGTGCTGCTCGAGAACCTGCGTGCGATCCATGAGCCGTTCAACAAGCAGCGCGTGATCCTCGGCTTCGACACGTTCAGCGGCTATCGCACGTTCTCCGACGAAGACGTCGTCGGCGACGTGATGGCCGATGGCACGTACAGCACGCCGGCGGGTTATCGCGAATACCTCGAACGTCTGCTCGAGGTGCACGAGGGCGCCAATGCGTTCGGCCATCGGCGCGGCGGACACCGGCTGATCGAGGGCGACGCCTGCGAGACGGTGCCGCGGTACTTCGACGAGCATCCGGAGACCCTCGTCGCGATGGCGTTCTTCGACGTCGGCACGTACAAGCCGACGATGGCGGCGCTCGAGGCGATGAAGTCCGCGCTGGTGCCGGGCAGCGTGCTCGTGTTCGACCAGCTGACCTGGCCGGGCGCCCCCGGCGAGGCGATCGCGTTCAAGCAGGTGTTTCGCGACATCGACTACACGATCGAGAAGTCTGCGCTGTATCCGTCCAAATCGATCGTGACCCTGCGATGACGGTGCAATCGATGCGCACGACGACGCCCGCAGCGCTGCCCGGCACGATCGCCGGGTTCACGTGCGAACGTTTCGCCGCGGTCATCGCGGAGCGCGGCTGGCTGGTCATCGACGGCTTCGTCGATGCCGACCTCGTCGAGCGGATGCGTGCCGACCTGGCCAGCGCATACGCGGTCTGTCGTTCGCTGCAGATTGCCAATGGCATCGCGCTCGATACCGAAGGCACGCTGCACCATCTGATCGGGCTCGGGGCGTCGTTCCTGGAATTCATCGACGGGCTCGAGCCGGTGCGGCCGCACTTCGAACGCCATTTCCGCGGCAGGTTCATCCTGAACTCGTTCGGCGGCAACATCCTGGGTTCGGGCGGATCGTATGCGAACGCGGTGCATCGTGACATCCGCACGTCCTCCGGCAACCTGCCGCTGCTGCTGAACACGCTGGTGATGCTCGATGACTTCACGCCGGCGAATGGAGCGACGCTGATGATGACCGGCAGCCATCGCGACTGGCCGGAGCAACCCGACGACGCCGCATTCCACGCGCGTGCCGAGCCCGCGCTCGGTCGCGCCGGCAGCATGCTCGTGTTCGACTCGCACCTGTGGCACGCAGCCGGCGTCAACCGCAGCGATCGACCGCGCCGGTCGGTGACACCGATGTACTGCCGACCGTTCATCAAGCCGCAGTTCGACTATCCGCGCGCGCTCGGTTACGACCGGATGTCCACCCTGAGCCCTCTGCAGCAACAGGTGCTCGGCTACCACGCGCGCATTCCTGCGACGCTGGCCGAGTGGTATCGGCCGGCGTCGACGCGCCTGTACCAGTCGGGTCAGGGCTGAGCGCTGCGCGCAAATCCGAACAATGAACGACCCGATGAAACGCGATCTCGATCTCGAACACCAGGACTGCGGCGCGCGCAAGTATGCGTATGCGTTCGACAGCATTCACCGCGATTTCATGTGGCGCGCTTTCGAGCCGTTCCTTGCCCGTGAGCGCGTCGAACCCGGAGCGCGCGGCGGGTCAGGCATGCCGGCGCGCGCTCGAGATGGGGTGCTACCGCGGCGAATTCACCAGCCGACTCGCGGGGGCGTTCGACGATCTGACGGTCATCGAGGGCGCGGCCGAACTTGTCGCGGCGGTACGCGCGCGCGTCCCCGAGCGGGTGCGCGTGGTGCACGCGCGGTTCGAAGACTGGCAGCCCGCCCCGGACGAGGCATTCGACGCCGTGTTCCTGATGCACACGCTCGAACACCTCGATGATCCGGTCGCGGTGCTTCGACGCATCGGCGACTGGCTCGCGCCTGCGGGCCGGCTCTATCTGGTCGTCCCGAACGCGAATGCGCCGTCGCGCCAGATTGCGGTGAAGATGGGTCTGATCGCGCACCACGCCGCGGTGACCGAAGGCGAACATCGCCATGGGCACCGGCGCACGTATGCGTTCGACACGCTCGAACACGAGGTGCGCTGCGCAGGGCTCAGGGTCGTGCACCGGGCGGGCATCCTGTTCAAGCCGCTTGCGAACTTCCAGATCGATCGCGCGCTCGAGGCAGGCATCATCGACCACGCGTACCTGGAAGGCTGCTATCAGCTCGGCATGCAATATCCGGATCTGTGCGCGAGCCTGTTCCTGCTCTGCGAAAGGCGCCACGATGAGCGCGCCTGAGCAGGCACCGCGCGCATCGTTGCCGGTGCCGGCACCCTCGTGCGCACCGTCGTTCGATTCGCCGGTCGAACCTTCGTCCGGAACTCCGGTCGAGCCGTCATGGCGCATCGAGTACCGCGAGCGAGGTTACGCGGTGATCCGCGACGTACTGCCGGTCGCCAGGCTCGATCGCGTCGCCGCCGAGATGCACGAGGTATACACGCAGCAGCTGCGCCGGCTCGGATTACCGGTCACGACCTGGCGCGGTCAGGCGTCGCTGCTCGCCGCCATGGCGTCCCTGCTCGAGGCCGATGTGGAGGTCTACCTGGCGGCCACCCGCCATGCCGCCAGACTCGCGTCGCTGCAGCAACTCGTGGTGGGCGATGTAGTCCTCGACATCGCACGGACCCTGGGGATGTCGGCCGTGACGGTGCCGACGGCGCCGGTGCTGCACGTGATGGGCGAGTGTCTGAAGGTCCCGGGCGGTTACCATGGCGTCGCGACGCATCAGGACTGGCCCGTCGTTCAGGGAGCGCTTGATGCCGTGACGATGTGGTTCTCGCTGTTCGAGGTCACGCCCACGACCTACCCGCTCGCGGTCATCCCGTCCAGTCACCGTCGGGGCCGCTGGCCGAGCCGAATCACCGAGCACACCAGCGAGATCGATCCGGCCGCGTATACCGAAGCCGACTTCGTCCCCGTGCCGGTGGCGCGCGGCGATCTGCTGGTGTTCACCGGGTTCACCGTGCATCGCACCGCGGTCGAAGGCTGCGCCGGGTTGCGCATCGCCGCAAGCATGCGCTACGAGAACTCGGCCGAGCCCACCTTCGTGCGCCGCCTGTGGCCGTGCGCGTATCAGCGCAGCGTCCGACGCGAGGTGCTGTTCCCCGACTTCCCTTCGCAGGACGAGGTCATTCGCGCACTCGACACGTAGCCGGGAGCGTTCAGGATCCGGCTTCGCGCAACCAGTCGCGCCAGATCGCGCGCAACCGGACCTCGAAGTTGACCGCGAACGCCTGCGTCTGCCACTGAGGCGTCGTCAGCAGATATTCGCCGAGGCGCTCGCGCTGCTCCGCGAGATGCGCACTGTCCTGAGCGAGCGCCTGGGCCAGGTCGAGATAGTGGTGCCCGTCACGCGCGATGTAACGTTCGAGCCCTGCGCCGACCAGGATCGACGCGGTGTTTCGGCTGCGCCAGGCCTCACCGCCGATCGCCACGACCGGCACGCCTTGCCACAGCGCATTGATCGAGCTCGAGCCGCTGCTGTACGGGAACGTGTCCAGTGCCACGTCGACCGCTTCGTAGAGCCGTTTCATGATCGGATACGGCGACGGGCCTTCGAGGATCAGACGTTCGCCGGCGATGCCCAGCTCTGCGAAGCGCTGCGCGATGCGCACGCGCTCGGCGCGCAGGCGCAGGTTGGCGCTTTTCAGGTACAGCTTCGCACCCTGCACCCTCAGCAGCAGCGCGGCCCACGAGCGGATCACGCCGTCGTTGACCTTAAAGAAATCGCCGAAGCAGCCGAACGTCGGATAGCCGTTGCGCGCGAGCGGCGGGCCCGGCACGCGCGGTGGCGCCCCCATGTCCCATGCCGAGATCGTGCCGTTGGGCATGTTGAAGATCTTCTCGACGTACAGATGCGCATCGCCGGCGCGCACGCTGTAGTCGTCCGCGATCAGGTAGTTGTAGGCCCGCACCCCGACCGTCGCGGTCAGGTTGTACCAGTTGACCTGCACCGGCGCCGGCTGGCGCAGCATCGCGTCGAAGAAATTCGGCGTGCGCAAACGTCCGTTGATGTCGAGCAGTATGTCGATGCCGTCGGCGCGCACTTGCTTGAAGAATCCCTCGCTCGACATACCACCGACATCGCGGTAGTCATCGACGATCGGCCGCAGTTCGCTCTCACCGCCGCCGAAGTTGTAGCAGAACACCCGCAGCCGCTCGCGATCGTGCTGGCGGAAGAACGGATGCAGCGTGCACCGGCCGATCGAGCTGTCGAAATAGTCGCCGACGATGCCCACCGCGAGGCGCCGATCGGGATCGCGTCGGTTCGGAAACGAGGACGGCAACGGCAGCAGCTGTTCGTCGGCATGCGCGAGTGCCCAGCGGCGACTCTCGTCGAAATAGGCCTGCGCGTCGTGGCTCGGGCTGGCGAGATGGCACTTCAGCAGAAAGTTGTGATGGTCGACCGAGTTGGCGCGCGCCAGATCGGCGCGTGCCAGCGCTTCGGCGCGCTCGATCAGGCCACCGTGGAACAGACGGTCGCGCTCGAGCGGATCGTCCTGCATGCGCGACTCGGCCAGCGCGTACAGCGTTGCGGCGACGCCGCGGCTGGCAGGCTGGGCCACGATGCGATCGAGCAATGGCAGGGCCTGCTCGGGCAGGCCGCGCTCGATCGTGACCAGCGCGAGATTGTTCAGCAGCTCGGCGTGACCGGGCGCAAGCGCGAGCCCGCGCAGCAACCACTGCTCGGCGCCCGGGAGGTCGTGCAGACCGAGGTGGAGCCGACCGAGTCCGCTGCAGGCGGCGGCTGACCCAGGCTGCAGCGCAATCGCCTGCTCATAGCAGGCGCGCGCCTCGTCGAGACGTTCGGTCTTCAGCAGGACATTGCCCAGATTGCAGTAGGCGTCGGCATACTCCGGACGCGACTCGAGTGCCCCGAGATAACATTGCAGTGCCTCGTCGAGCTTGCCCTGCTCGAAGCAGACCCCGCCCAGGTTGTTCAAGGCTTCGGCTGAACGTGGCTGCAGCGCGAGCGCTGCGCGGATCAGCTTTTCGGCGAGCGACAGCTCGCCCATCTGAGACACCGCCACCCCCATCAGGTGCACGGCATCGAAATACGCGGGATCGACCGCGAGCACCTCGCGATACATCGCGATCGCCGCGCCGAGGTCGCCGGCATTGTGTCGTGCGATCGCCAGCGCCATCGAGGTGTCGAGCGTCGGTGCGGCAGCCGCCTCCGGCGCGCTCGAATCGAGCGCGCGGGTTCCGCCGGTCATGCGCGTGCTGCCGCCAATTGGCGCTCCAGGGCTTTCTGAGGTATCCATTATCCGGATCCGTGCGCGCGCTGGCGAGCGCGGGTGTCGAGCGAGGCGCCACCGTTGACCACCGTCGCCATCATGCAGCCGTACTTCTATCCGTATGCGGGCTACTTCCGGCTGTTCGCGCGCGCCGACCTGTTCGTCGTCTACGACTGCGTGCAGTTCCCGCGCCGGGGATGGGTCCATCGCAACCGTCTGACCGCGGCCGACGGCACGCTGCAGTGGCTGACGCTGCACCTGGCGCATGCGCCGCAGGACACTGCGATCCGCGACATGCGCCTCGACCCCGGCGCGATGACCCGACTCCGCGCCGATCTGCGGCGCTTTCCGCTCGTCGCCCAGGCGCGCGGCGACCCGATCGACCGGTTGCCGCTGTTCACCGGTGAGGTCGACGTCACCGATTATCTGGTGCGCAATCTGCAGGCCGTGCTCGACCTGCTCGGGATCCGCTGTCCGGTGCAGCGATCGTCGGCGCTCGCGCTCGACGCCGAACTGCGCGGCGAACAGCGCATCCTCGAGATCGCTGCGCGCCTCGGTGCAACGCGCTATCTGAACGCGCCGGGCGGACGCGAGCTCTACGACGCTGTGACTTTCCGGGCGCGCGGCATCGATCTCGCGTTTCTCGACACCGCGGCGGGACCGGGGTCGAGCATGCTCGAACGGCTTTGCCGCGACAGTATCGAGGCCATCCGCGCAGAGGTGGTTCGCGACAGCGCGGCGTGAGGCGGGCCTGCAAAGCCTGTGCGCAGGCACTCGGTCACGCACCGTTGCGCAACCTTTTCACAGCGCGCCGTGCAGCGGTCAAGTTCCCGTCGATGCGGCCGTAAGGAACCACGTACGACCTGTACTCCGCCCCGTTCTCAACGCGGTGGTTACGGCCAGAAACTCTAAAGATTTCAAGGGTGTGGCCGTTAAATTCAGGGACAGCGTCTCGCAAAGGCCTTTAGTGGCGAGGGATGAGCGATGTCAAACAATCAGTACGACGTTTGACCATCCAATCACCAACACTTCAGGAGACTGTAATGTCCCAGGTCATCAATACCAACATCGCTTCGCTCAATGCGCAGCGTAACCTCACCGTCTCGCAGAACAATCTGTCGACGGCCCTGCAGCGCCTGTCCTCGGGCCTGCGCATCAACTCGGCGAAAGACGACGCCGCCGGCCTCGCGATCGCCGACCGATTCACCTCGCAGATCCGCGGCCTCGATCAGGCGCGCCGCAACGCCAACGACGGCATCTCGCTCGCGCAGACCGCCGAGGGTGCCCTGTCGCAGTCGGGCGAGATCCTGCAGCGTATCCGCGAACTGGCCGTGCAGTCGGCCAACGCGACGAACTCGTCGAGCGACCGCCAGTCGCTGAATGCGGAAGTGAACCAGCTGGTGACCGAAGTGACCCGGATCGCCAACAGCACCACGTTCAACGGGCTGAAGATCCTCGACGGCACCTACCAGGGCCAGCAGTTCCAAGTCGGCGCCGATGCCAACCAGACGATCGGTGTCTCGATCCAGGGTGCGGCAGCGACCGATCTGCGCAACAACACCGTCGCGGGCCAGGGCACCGGCGCCACCGGCTTGGGTGGTGTCACTGCAACCGCCAACACGGCACCGGCCGGCAACGGCGTAGCCTCGCAGACGCTGACCGTGTCGGGCAGCAACGGCTCGGCCAACGTCACCGTCGCCGCGAACGATCAGGCGTCGGCGATCGCCGCTTCGGTCAACGCGCAGTCGGGTTCCACCGGCGTCAATGCCCGCGCATCGACTTCGGTAACGTTCGCGGTCAGCGCCGTCGGAACGGTGTCGTTCAGCGTGAACGGCGGCGGTACCGCGACCACGATCAACGCGACGATCGCCACCGGCGGCAACCTCGGTTCGGTCGTCACGGCAGTCAACCAGGTCTCGGGGCGTACCGGGGTCACGGCGACGCTGGATGCGGCAGGCACCGGACTCACGTTCGCGCAGGCCGACGGCAAGGACGTCGTGGTCAACGACTTCCTGAACTCCGGCGGCGGTACCGCCACGTTCACTGGTTCGAACACGACGGCCGCGACGCTGACCAGCGGCGGTACCGACTCGAGCCGTGCGTCGGGCACCATCAGCTTCTTCGCCGACGCGGGCTTCACCGTGGCATCGACGGTCGGCAACGGCGTCGTCGCAGTCGCGGCGAACACGTCCCTGGGTTCGACGGCCGCCGATCTGACCAGCGTGGATATCTCATCGGCGTCGGGCGCGAATACCGCGATCGGCATCATCGACGCGGCGTTGAGCCAGGTGAACAAGTCACGTGCGCAACTCGGTGCGGTGCAGAACCGCTTCGGCAACACGATCGCCAATCTGCAGACGACCTCCGAGAACCTGAGTTCGGCGCGCAGCCGGATTCGCGATGCGGACTTCGCTGCCGAGACGGCCGCGTTGACCCGCGGGCAGATCCTGCAGCAGGCTGGCGTCGCGATTCTCGCGCAGGCCAATGCGTTGCCGAACAACGTGCTGTCGCTGTTGCGGTAATCGAGTAGTCAGTAGCACGAACGCCGGCCGGGCCGATGCCCGGCCGGGGTTTGTCTAGCAGGGAGACGCCGTCATGCAGATTCAGCCGACCACACCCGCCTACTCCGGGCCAGGACGGATCGAATCCGCCCCGCGCCAGACCGAAGGCGAGGCGCTGCGCGTTCCTGCCCGACCCGATCCCGACGCCGAGTCCGGCGAGGACGCGGTAAAGGCGGTGAAGGCAGCGGTCGAGGCATCGAATCGCGTGGTGCAGGCGTTGCAGAGCAAGATCGAATTCGTCACCGACGATTCGTCGGGTCGGGTTCTGATCAAGGTCATCGACCCATCGAACAATCAGATCATTCGCCAGATTCCCTCCGAGGAGATGCTGGCGATTTCGCGCGCCCTCGATCGCATGCAGGGGCTGCTCGTCAAGAGCAAGGCCTAGCGCAGCGTCACCCGCGCCGCACAGATACCCGGAACCGGTCCCGCGCCCCGGCGCGCGCTCAGGCTCAAGCTTCGCCGCGCGCTGCCGTTACCCGATCCGTAGAGTCAGGAGGTGCGCAATGGCAATTTCTTCACCCGGTGTCGGATCGAACCTGGACGTGAACAGCATCGTCAGCCAGCTGATGGCGCTGGAGCGTCGGCCGCTGAACGTTCTGGACACGCGCGAAGTGAGCTACCAGGCGCGACTCTCGGCCTTCGGCACGATCCGCGGCGCGCTCTCGCAATTCCAGGGCTCGATGAACGCGCTGGCGGTGGCGAGCCGCTTCCAGGGCGTGACCACCAGCAGCACTGACGCCACGACCGTCAGCGCGAGCGCCGCCAGCAGCGCCGCCGCGGGCAGCTACTCGATCGAGGTGAGTGCGCTCGCGCAGAGCCAGCGACTGGTCGCCGCGGGTCAGGCGTCCAACACCGCTACCGTGGGCACCGGCACGCTCACCTTCGATTTCGGCACGATTTCCGGCGGCACCTTCGACAGCACATCGGGCACCTACACCGGAAGCGCGTTCACCTCGAGTGGCTCGGCGGTACGCACGGTCACCATTGCGCCCGAGTCGAGCTCGCTCGCCGGCATCCGCGACGCGATCAACGCCGCTGGCGTGGGCGTGACCGCGAGCCTCATCAACGACGGCAGCGCGTCGCCGTACCGACTCGTGCTGAGTGTAGACAAGCCGGGGGCCGCGAATGCGCTGAAGATCGGCGTCAGCGGCGACGCAGCGCTGCAGAGTCTGCTCACGCAGGATCCAGCCGCGACCCAGAACCTGGCGCAGTCAACGAGCGCGCAGGATGCTCGGCTGAAGATCAACGGGGTGGACGTGACCAAAGCCTCGAACGTGATCTCCGATGCGCTGGACGGCGTCACACTCACGCTGACGAAGACGAACGTCGCGACGCCGGTCACGATCAGTGTCGCGCGCGACACCAGCAGTACCCAGTCGGCCGCCGACAGCTTCGTCAAGAGTTACAACGAGTTGTACCGCACGCTGAGCGACCTGTCGGCCTACAACGCGCAGACCCGCAGCGGTGCAGTGCTCAACGGCGACGCCGCGGTGCGCACCTTGCAGAACGAGTTGCGTGCTGTCTTCAACCAGCCGCTGACAGGTACGACGCCGGGGTTGCGCTCGATCAGCGACATCGGCATCGCATTCCAGCGCGACGGCACACTCGCGCTCGATTCGATCAAGCTGTCGCGCGCGCTGACCGCGAACCCGGGTGGCATCGCCGGGTTGTTCGCACCGCTGGGCTCGAGCACCGACTCGCTGGTGCAGTTCGTCAAGGCGGGCACCGCGGTGACCGCGGGCAGCTATGCCCTCAACGTGACGCAGCTGGCGACGCGCGGGGCGAGCGTCGGTGCCGGCGCCGCGGCGCTGACCATCACCGCCGGCGTCAACGACACCCTGGATCTGCTGATCGACGACACCGCGATCAGCGTGACCCTGGCCGCCGGCACGTATGCGAGCGCCGCAGCACTCGCCGCTGAACTGCAGGGACGGATCAACGGCAACGCCTCGGCGCTCGGCGCCGCACGCTCCGCACGCGTGAGCGAGAGCTCGGGCGTCCTCAGCGTCACCTCCGACGCATTCGGTTCGACCTCGAAGGCAGAACTGGCCGGCGGCAGCGCGCTGGCGAGCCTGTTCGGGGGCGTGCCGACACGCACTGACGGCGTCGATGTCGCGGGAACGCTGGGCGCGGCAACGGCAGTCGGTTCCGGGCAGACGCTCACCTCGGACTCGGGCCTGTCGGTGCGCGTGCTGGGCGGCGCCCTCGGCGATCGTGCGGCAGTCGGCTACACGATCGGTTTCGCCGCGCAGCTGTCGAGCTTCGCCGGAGCGCAACTGGGGACGACCGGCGCGGTCGCGGGCCGCACCGACGGGATCAATCGTTCGATCGCCGGTATTTCCGACCAGCGCACGTCGCTCGGGCGCCGACTCGACGATGTCGAGAAGCGCTATCGCGCGCAGTTTGCCGCGCTCGATGTGCTGATCAGCAACCTGTCGCAGACGAGCAGTTTCCTCACCCAGCAGTTGAGCGCGCTCAACAGCACCTCGCGGTCATAGCAAAGAGTGCCGCGGCGGTCTTCATTAATCGAAATTCCTGCCGATGGTTGATCGTACGAGGGTGACA
Source organism: Burkholderiales bacterium (assembly GCA_014379045.1). Classification (GTDB taxonomy): domain Bacteria; phylum Pseudomonadota; class Gammaproteobacteria; order Burkholderiales; family CAIKXV01; genus CAIKXV01. The sequence goes on along the minus strand of JACMMK010000372.1, from coordinate 1,248 downwards.
GAGCAGGGTTCGCGTTGAAAACCGGGTCATGCCCACCGGTCACGACCCTCCCGCCGCCCGAGACAGGCACCGCCCGTCGCGGGCTTTCCGAACACACCGTCTTGACGTCAACCTGGGACCAGAGTCCGATGCCAGCCAATCCGCTACACGCGAGCCGTTCCTACGCCGCAACCGGAATCGAAACCACGATTGCCGATGCCTCGCCCGAGCAGTTGATCCTGATGCTGCACGACGGTCTGCTTGCGGCGCTGCAGCGCGCACGCGGCGCGATGGTCGAGGGCCGCATCGCCGAGAAGGGCGAGGGCATCTCGAAGTCGCTCGCGATCCTGGCCGAAGGCTTGATGCCTGCGCTCGATCTGAAGCAGGGCGGCGAGATCGCCGCGAATCTGGCGGCCCTCTACGAGTACATGATGACGTGCCTTACGGTGGCGAATCTGAAGAACGACGTGCTGCGCCTCGATGAGGTCGCGAAGCTGGTGCAGGAACTGAAGAGCGCGTGGCAAGCACTGGCGACTGCGCTGCCGGGTGTCGTTGCTGCGTCGACGCCCGCCGATGCGCCGATGCCTGGCGCACGGATGGGGCTGTCGTTCGGGGCCGCGTGATCGGGACGCGATTCCGGTCAGCCGATCATGACCGCGCTGCAAGCGTACGAGGCCGCCCTCGCCATCTCCGAGCGCATGCTGGTGTGTGCGCGCTCGGCGCAATGGGATCAACTCGTCGCGATGGAGAAGGAACGCGCGGCGGCGATGGAAACGATGCGCCGGCGCGACCCCGACCCGACGCGCGACGCTTCCAGTCGTGAGCGCAAGCGGGCGGTGCTCGAGAGGATGATCGCCTGCGATGAGGAGATCGCCGTGCTGACCCAGGACTGGATGGGCGAGCTGCGCCAGATACTGACCTCGGTTGAAACGCAGAACAAACTTGCGCGCACCTACCGGTCGGGGTGACCGGTATACCCGGTCGCGTACGCCGGATTTGACGTGAACGCATCGGGGTAGCACCATGCGTCGAGTGCAACCCTCCCGACCCGGCGGTCATGGATTCGATCATCATCACATGGCGCGAGCTGTTGCTGGTACTTGCCGCAGTGCTCGCGGTGTACGTGGCCGAGATGCTGTTGCTGCTGCGTCGCGGCGGCAATCCGGGCTGGCGGCTGTGGCAGCGCGGCGCGCAGGCGCATGCACAGTCGCGCGCCCTGGCCGAGGTGCGGGCGCAGGTCGAGGCACTGCGGGTGGAGGTCGAGCAATT
>JACMMK010000371.1 GCA_014379045.1 Burkholderiales bacterium | reverse complement strand
CGCGACGTCGCCGCGGCGCGCATGCCAGCGCGCAGCGATGTTGCGTCCTGCGCCCGCGTGCACCAGCACGCGTTCGGCACGCGCATCGGCGAAGGTGACGACCGGCTCGCCCGGTTCGATGTCGACCACGACTCGATCGGCCGCGTCTTCGGCGAGTGCGCGCGAGGTCGCCACGACGAGCGCGACCGGCTCACCCACATAGCGCACCTGATCGATGGCGATCGGCGGCTGCAGGAAATCCGCGAGTTCCGGCAGGGCACCGCCGCGCAGCGGTATCGCTCGGGCGAATGCCGCGAAGTCCGCCGCAACGAACACTGCGATCACGCCCTCGGCGTCGCGCGCAGCCCGGGTATCGACGTGCGCGAGCCGCCCCGCGGCCACCGAGCTTCTGACCACGACGGCATGGTGCAGCCCCGTGCACTTGAAGTCGTCGACGAACCTGCCGCGGCCGGTCAGCAGGCGGTGGTCTTCGCGCCGCGGTATCGAGCGCCCGACATGCAACGCGTGTTCGTCTGGCGCTTCAGGCGTCGGACAATCTGCGACGTCGTGCGTGCTGGGAGGCGGATTCACCGAACGAGTGTGCGCAGTCGCGCGGGCGACTGTCAAATCGCACCTGCGCAGGAGGCGGCACCGGGAGGTGGCACCAGCGAGGTGGCCGGGCCGCAGTGCGCGCACGATGGCTTCGTATCGAGCCGCCCGCACTGACCATGCAACGACCTCAGCTTCCCGGAACGACTCCAGCGGGCAGCGCGAGGCAGTGATCGGCGATGTCGCCCGGCCGGCACCACCAAACGCGCGGCGCGAGCGGGTGCTGTCGGCAGTGGGTCAGCGCGCGCCGCAACGCGCGCACGCGAAACGGCTGGCCGAACACGTACGGATGGACGGAGACGTTCATCACCAACGGGTAGCGCAGGCTCTTCTCGATCATCTCGTCGAACTGCGCGACCACCATCTCGCAGAACGCGTCGGCGCTCCACTTGCGGTGGATGATCGCCTGCGCGTCGTCGGTCTCGACCGGGTAGGGCAGCACGAGAATCGGGCCAGCGCGGGTGCGCATCCAGATCGGCTGGTCGTCCATCGGCCAGTCCATCAGATAGGTGTAGCCGCGTTCCTTCAACAGATCCGGCGTGCACGCGGTCTCATAGGCGCCGGCGCCCATCCAGCCACGCGGCGCGCGGCCCTCGTGGCGCGCGATGGTGTCGGTGACCTCGCCGATCAGCTGTGCCTCGTCCGCGGGCCACAGGTCGCGCAGGTTCTCCGCATTGGTGCGTCCATGCGCGATGACTTCGTCGCCACGCCTGCGAATCGCATCGGTGATCTGCGGCGCGTGCGCGTAGATCAGGCTGTTCGTCGTATGCCCCGCCGGCAGTGCGAGATCGTCGAGCAGATCGAACAGGCGCCAGATGCCGATGCGGTTGCCGTAGTCGCGCCAGGCATAGTTGCGTTGGGTCTGCGGCTCACCCGTCCTGGCCGGGTCGTGCCCCAGACCGGTGCCGAACGCAAACCATTCGATGTTGGTGGTGACGGTGAACGCGAGCCGGCGGCCTTCAGGCCAGCAGTAATCGGCGCGCTCAGGCAACGGCACGTAGTCGTAGCGGTCGTGCTGCGGGAGCAACGGCCTAGCGCTCGAGGTCACCGGTCGGGTGCCCAGCCCCACAGGTCGACCACAAGACGCGCGCCCGGCACGAACATCTGCGGTGCGACCTCGATCGCGCTGAAGGGCAATCCGGTGTCTCCGATGAGCGGCCTCCAGGCGGCATAGGCGCCGCGGAAATCGTGCAGGTCGGTGTGGAAATGCAGCGCGCGCACGACCTGGGTGAGGTCGGACCCGGCGGCTTCGAAGATGCACTTCGCCTTGGCGAGAATGTCCGACATCTGGGCGTGCGCACTGTCGTGAAAGAACGGCGCGCCCGGATGCACCCGGGCCTCGGAGACCAGGCCTTCGGCGTCGATCGCCATCAGACCGGCGACGAACAGCACGTTGTCGAACGTACACGCCGGCAGCATCCGTTCACCGAGAAGTTCGACCGGACAGTGCACGTCGCGAACACGCGCGCGCGCCGATTCATGGGCGGCGATCAGATTGACTTCGATCGTCGCATCGAGCGTGCCGAACGCCGGGTGAACGACCGGCACGATCGTGGTCGGCGGCACCCGGGACCCGAAGAGCTCGCCCCAGGTCTGCAGGAACGCGGGCAGATCGTCGGGATGGCTGAGATAGACCTGTGCTTTCAGCACGAGATCGGGCGCACTGCCGGCCGCCTCCAGCGCGGGCAACAGACGTTCGTTGAACAGATAGCGCGTCTCGAGCGTGATGCGCGTGCCATGCCAGAGCTGGCCTGCCGGCACCCGGGCCTGCGCCGCAATGTTGCCGGTGTCGTCGCGCGCGAGCTGCCCGGCGACGAACACCGTATCTCCGACGCGAAGACACGGCGCGTACCCCGACGAGGCCGGTGCATTCAGGCGCGCCGGCACGCGCTCGGCGACATAGCCACTGGCGCCCGTCGCCGCGAGCACCTGCACGTCCATCGACGCGTCGAGGTTGAGCAGGCGTCCGACGATGATCGAGGTACTGGGCGCGACCTTGCCGTCCATCGCGTGCCGGCGTGCGACATGGTAGGGGTCGACCGCATGTGCGTGCGGATAATACTGGTCGAGGCGCGCCACCTGCGCCATCGCACTGCCCGCCCCGGCGAGTTGCGCCGCCATGCGCTCGAAGATGTGCTGCGCTTCGCGCTGCGCCTTCGGTGGCGCATCGAGCGGGCGGCCCGAACGCAGCACGGCCGGCG
>JACMMK010000370.1 GCA_014379045.1 Burkholderiales bacterium | reverse complement strand
CCATCGGCGAGGACGAGGTGTCCCGGCGGCTCGAGCGCGACGACGCGCGCGTGGTCGATCACTTCGACGCCGAGGTCCGCGCACGCGCGCTCCAGCGCTGCGCACACGGCCGCGCTCTGGTTCGAAGCGATCCGATCGCCGTCCGCCAACAGTCGAACCGACGCATCTGTCCGATCTCCCAGGCGATGCGCCAGGGCAAGCGCCACTTCGATGCCGGCGATACCAGCGCCGACGACAGCGACGTCGAGGGGAGACACGCGCGGATTGTCATCGGCGAGGAAGAGGCCGATACGACGGATCAATAGCCCGAACGGCTTGCACGGTACGACGGTCAACTCGCCGCACTGTCCTGCCTCGATCGCGGCGACGAGGTCATTGCTCACACGCGGGGTCGCGCCGACGTCGATCGACACGAGGTCGTAACCCAGTGTGTCACCGCTGTGCAGGCGCACCGTTCGCCGCACCGGGTCGAGTGCGACGGCGCTTGCGCAGATGAATCGCGCGCGTGCGCACAGAGACAGGCGCTCGACGTCGATCAGGCACGCGTCGGCAGGATAGTGCCCGGCGATCACGCCGGGAACCATGCCCGAATAGGCGGTCTTCGGACCGGGACTGACCAGCGTCACCCGATGCGACGGCGGCCAATGACGCGCGGCGGCGAGCACCGCGAGGTGACTGTGGCCGCCGCCGAGGAGTAGCAGATCGGGCATTGGATTGTCGGATCCGCGTGCGCCACCGAAGCCACGCGCCGGTTCTCGCCTGGGCATGTGGCAACTCCGGCGCTCCGGGAATGCTACGTGTGCGTGTACAGCACGCTAGTGCCGCGCCGCGTTCATTCGGTGAACCCGTACAGCCGCGCGGGATTGTCGACCAGCACCTTATGACGCGTGGCCTCGTCGGGGATCCAGTCGGCGAGCAGATCGCACAGATCACCGTCGTTCGGCATCGGTTTGGTGAGGGTCGTGTGCGGCCAATCGGTCGCCCAAACCATACGGTCTGGATTGGCCTCGACCAACGCACGGGCGAAGGGCGCGACGTCGGGATACGGATGTGGCTGCGTTCCCATCCGATAGGCGGCCGAGAGCTTGACCCAGCAACGACCACCTTCAACCAGTCGCAGGATCGCCTGGAACGGCGCCGAGTCGATCCCCTGCGCGGTCGGAATCTGCCCCATGTGATCGATCACGGTGTCGACCGGAAGCGCCTCGATTATCGGACCGACGGTGACGAACTCATCAGGATTTATTCTGAACTGCAAGTGCCAGCCGAAGGGCGCGATGCGCTCGGCCATGCGCGGCGCGATATCGCCCGACACCCCGGCAGCATGCCGGAGATTGAGGCGTACCCCGCGCACGCCGAGCGCATGCATGCGTTCGAGTTCGGCGTCACTGACCTCGGGCCCGCAGACGACGACGGCGCGCAGCGGGAAGCGCTGCTCGCCGAGCGCATCGAGGATCAGGCGGTTGTCGGTCATGTAGACGCTGGGCTGCACCAGCACGCCGCGCGAGACGCCGAGTGCCTTCAGCACCTGAACGTAGTCGGAGAGGGTCGCGTCCGGGGGCGTGTAACGGCGCGATGGATCGAATGGATAGCGGGCCTGCGGTCCGAACAGGTGGGCGTGGCAGTCGCAGGCACCGGCGGGAAGTTGGAAGCGGGGTGTACGCGGGGAACGGTCCGGACCGGGAATCGTCGGGGCGGCAATCGGCGCTTGCGTCGGAACGCTCATCACGGTTCTCCTTGATCCTTCACTCAATCGGCGCGGGCGCCGGAAGCTTTCACGACCTTGCTCCATTTCGCGATCTCGCTGCGGATCAGGGCTGCGAACTGCTGCGGCGTGTTCGCCGCAGGTTCGAGACCCTGGCCCGCGAACCGGTCCTTCACGTCCGCCGACGCGAGCATGCCGCTCACGTCGCGATGCAGGCGCGTGATGATCCCCGGGTCGGTGCGCGCCGGTGCAAGCAGGCCGTACCATGAAGTCGCCTCGTATCCGGGCAGGCCCGCTTCCGCGAGCGTCGGAATCTCGGGCGCGGCCGGCGAACGTCTGGCGCCGGTCACGGCGAGCGCACGCAACTTGCCTGAACGTACATGCGGCAGCGCCGACGGCATCGTCGGAAACGTCAGCGAGACGTGGCCGCCGATCACGTCCGCGAGCGCGGCGGCATTCCCCTTGTATGGTACGTGCACTATGTCGACACTGGCCATGGTCCGAAACAGTTCTGCGGCGAGATGCGGTGGCGTACCGCTGCCAGCGGATGCATAGTTGAGCTGGCCCGGGCGCGTGCGCGCAAGGGCGATCAGCTCGCGCACCGACTTCGCCGGCAACGCCGGATGTACAACCAGGATTCCCGGCGAGGTCGCGATCAGGCTGATCGCGGCGAAGTCGTTCACGGTGTCGTACGGCAAGGTGCGATAGAGACCCGGATTGATCGCATGGCTGCCGCTCACCAGGATCAACGTGTATCCGTCCGGTGCGGATTTCGCCGCGACTTCGGTGCCGAGCGTGCCGCCTGCACCGCCTCGGTTGTCGATGATCACCGGCTGTCCGAGCGCTTCGTTCAACTTCTGAGCGACCATCCGCGCCAGGATGTCGGTACCACCGCCAGCAGGAAACGGCACGATCATGCGTACCGGCTTGGTCGGCCAAGTCGATGGGGCAGTGTCCTCACGCGGCGCAATCTGTGGCTGTGCCTGCGTGCTCCCCGCAGCGAGCAGCAACAACACGAGGAAGGCGGGTGCCACGGGCACCGACCCGCGCACTACCGCAGCGCGGAAGCCGGCGCTTCCTCGATGGACTTGATCACGGCCTTGGTGAACGCCGAGGTGGAGGCGCGCCCGCCGAGGTCGTGCGTCGACACGCCGGCGGTCATCGCGCCCTTGATGCCGTGCTCGATCAGACCCGCGGTCATCCGGTAGCGCTTGTTGCGCGTCTTCTGATCGAACCAGCGCAGCAACATCGCTGTCGACAGCGCGAGCGCGGTCGGATTGGCGAGGTTCTTGCCCGCGATGTCTGCGGCAGTGCCGTGCACCGCCTGCGCCATTGCCTGCTTGATTCCGGCGTTCAATGACGGCGCGACCGCGACGCCGCCGGCCAGTCCGGACGCCTGATCGGACGCGATGTCGCCGAACAGGTTGGTCGTGGCGACGAGTCTGAAGCGATGGTGCTCACGCGGCAGCGCTGAGCTGAACGTGTCGATACGCACCAGTTCGACTTCGAGTTTCGGAAATTCTTTCTTGAGTCGATCGAACGCGCCGATGAAGATGCCTTCGGTTTGCGGCAGTGCGGTGCGTTTGTGCAGCACGACCACTGAGGCGTGACCTAACGCAGTCGCGTACTCGAGCACGAAGCGCGCGAACCGGTCGCACGCGCTCCCGGTGATCACGCGCAGCGACAGCGCCACATCGGGGGTCGGCAGGAACTCTCCGTACCCCCAGGCCAGATTACGATCCGGATAAAAGCCCTCGGTGTTCTCGCGGATGACGGTGACGTCGAGGTCGGGGATCAACGGCTCGAGCTGAGGCCAGGCCTTGACCGGACGCACGTTGGCGAAGAGCCCGAAGTTGCGGCGCAGGTAACCCGACGGATGCCCCTTGATCGGATCGTCTTTCGGATACTCGCCGGCGAAGGTCGGGCCGAGAATCCACCCGGTATGGCCGCGCAACGCAGCGAGCGTTTCTTCGGGCAATGTCGACTTGGATTTCTTGTACGCCTTCCAGCCGATCGGCAACGCTTCGAGTCTCGGCGTCAGTCCTGCGCGGGCCGCTGCGGATTCGAGAATGTCGATGGTGGCCGCGGTGATTTCGGGACCCACACCGTCACCGGCCAGTACCGCCAGCCTGAGCTCGCTTGCTTGGGGCATTGCTTTCTCCTCCGTGTCTTGCTTCGTTCTGGTTTCAAACATTGTCGCATCAAAGCCCGAGTCCCGATCGCGACGCGCAAGGACCGGAACGCAACGCGTGGCGCAGCGCGAGGCCCTTAGTCGCTGTTGCCGTCTCAACATGTGTGATAGAACCCGACGATGAAACTCAGTGCCGCGTCGGTGGTTTCGCTCGGGCTGCCAGCCGTGATCAGCGGCGGCGTGATCGAGTGCGCCGCGGCCGAGAAGTTTCCTTCGCGTCCGATACGCTTCCTCGTCGCGTTTCCTCCGGGCGGCGGTGCCGACACGCTGGCTCGCGTCGTCGGCCAGGAACTTGCCGAACGCGTGGGTCAGCAGGTCGTGATCGACAACCGTGCGGGCGCAGGTGGCAACCTCGCCGCGGAGATCGCGGCGCGCGCGGCACCCGATGGTCATACGTTGTTGCAGGCGACCGTCGGGCACGCGATCAGCACGAGTCTCTATCAGAAACTCGGATTCGATCTGGTGCGCGACTTCGCGCCCGTATCGCTGCTTGCCTCGACGCCCTTCGTGCTGGTCGCCACACCTTCGCTGGCTGCGACTTCGGTAAACGAACTGAAGGCGCTCGCCAAGGCGAAACAGCTGAACTATGCATCCAGCGGCAATGGCAGTCCCAGCCATCTTGCGATGGAAATGTTCAGGAGCGCGGCGCAACTTGAACTCCAGCATATCCCGTACAAGGGCGTGGCGCCGGCGACGACCGATCTGCTGGGCGGGCAGGTCATGATGATGTTCTCCACTATCGCGCCCGCATTACCGTTGATCAGAGCTGGGAAGCTCCGCCCGATTGGCCTTGCCAGCCGGACCAGATCGGCAACCGCTCCGGATGTCCCGACGATATCGGAGTCGGGCGTGCCCGGATTCGAGGCGAGCACCTGGTTCGGGGTGCTCGTGCCCACGGGTACCCCGCGCCCAGTCGTCGCCGCATTGAATTCGGACCTGGCGGCGATCCTCAAACAGCCGGCGACCCGTGCACGTCTGGTAACCCAGGGGTTCGATGTCATCGGCAGCAGTCCGGAAGAGTTCGCCGCGCACATCCGCGCCGAGATTCCGAAGTGGGCCGAGGCCATCAAGCGCTCCGGAGCGCGCATTGATTAGCCTGCCGCCCGACATCGAACGCATGCTTTGCGCTCGGCGCGAATCGTCGCCCGCGAACGGGGTGCGCTGGCTGGGCTGCGCGCTGGTTCTTTTCTGTTGCACGGCCGCCGCGCAACCGTCTTATCCGGCCAAGCCCCTGCGCTGGGTCGTCCCGTTCGCGCCCGGGGGCGGCGGGGACATCGTCATCCGCGCGGTGGGTCAGCGGCTGAGCGAGAGCCTGGGTCAGCCGGTGCTGATCGAGAATCGCTCGGGCGCGGGGGGCAATGTCGGCACGGATGCGGTTGCCAAGGCAGCCCCGGACGGCTACACGATTTTGATGGCCAACGTCGCGCCGATGGCGATCAATGTCACGCTCTATGGGAAGCTGCCGTACGACCCGGTGCGCGACTTCGCGCCGATCACGTTGCTCGCAACGTTCCCGAATGTCCTGGTCCTTCATCCTTCGGTGCCGGCGAAGACGGTCACGCAGTTGACTGCCCTTGCACGCGCGAAGCCGGGGCAACTGTCGTACGCGTCGGCCGGCAACGGCAGCACGACGCATCTCGCCGCGGAGCTGTTCGCGACAATGGCAAAGCTCGACATGGTGCATGTGCCTTACAAGGGCGGGGGGCCGGCACTCGCCGATCTGCTCGGGGGTCATGTCTCCCTCTATTTCGGCAGCCTGCCGGCGGCGTTGCCGCACATGCGCACTGCTCGCGTGCGCGCGCTCGCGATCACCAGCGCAAGCCGTTCTCGCGCGACGCCCGAATTGCCGACGATGGCAGAGAGCGGATTTCCGGGCTATGAGGCCGATACCTGGATCGGCGCGGTCGCCCCTGCGGGGACCCCCTCGCCGGTAGTATCTCGCTTGAACAACGAGCTGGTGCGTATCCTGGCCAACGCGGACATGCAGCAGTTCCTGCTCAACAACGGCGCCGAGCCGGTGACCAACACGCCCGATCAGTTCGCGACCTACATCCGGACCGAAATCGTCAAATGGGCGAAAGTGATCAAGGCCTCGGGCGCGCGCCCGGAGTAGCGAACGCGATGCGCTCCGATTCGGACATGTCACGGCCTGCGTTGCGCCTGTTGATCGGTTTCAGCCCTGGCAGCGCCTCGGACATCGTCGCGCGTCTCGTCGCGCCGCATCTGAGCCGCCTGCTCGGACGCGCAGTGCGAGTGGAAAGCCATCTCGGCAAAAGCGGCGAGAACGCCGGACGACAGCTCGCGCAAACCGCCCCCGACGGCACGACGCTACTGATCGCGACGCTCGGCACGCATGCCTTGAAGCGCGCGCTGCACCCGCTGCCGGTCACGGACCCCGACGACGGCTGCGCGCCGGTCTCGTTGCTCGCCACGGCGCCTCTGGTCGTTACGGCGGCCAATGATCTCGGCGTCTCGTCGATCGCCGAACTGGTCGCGCGCGCGCGCGCGGCGCCCGACGAGCTCGAGTTCGCGTCGTCGGCCATCGGTGGAGCGCCACACCTCGCAGGCGAACTGTTCTGCAGGGTCGCCGGCGTGCGCATGCGTCATCGGCCGTATCTGCATACCGAAGCGCTCTACGTCGACCTCGAATCTGGCGCGGTGCCGCTTACCTTCAACAACATCATGTCGGCGTTGCCGCTGGCACGGGCCGGGCGCGCGGTGGCCCTCGCGGTGACCGGGGCACGGCGCAGTCCGATGGCGCCTGACGTGCCTACTGTCGCCGAGTCCGGAATACGCGACTACGAAGTGATCAATTGGGTGGGTGTTGTCGCGCGGGTGGGAACGCCCAGTCGAATCGTCGCAGACATCAACAGTGCGCTGACAACGACAATCGAAGAGCACGATGTGCGTGCGCGGCTGTCAGCGCTGGGCATGGAAGCGGCGGCCGGTAGCCCCGAAGCTTTTGCGCTGCACATCCGGACCGAGACGATCAGATGGGCCGGCCTGGTTGCGGCGATTCCAGGGCCTTCGCCGCGCAGTGGTGCGCAGGTCCTGCCCTGAACGCGATCCGATGCGGCTCGATCGTGGACTCGATTCACGTGGCTGTCGCCAACTCGAGCATTTCCGGCATCAGTGCGCGCAGCCGAACCAGATCTTCCGGACGGTCGACATCCCAGCTCGTGCGCAAGCAGTGCACGCGCCAACCGAGCGCATCGGCGCGCGCCAGGCTCTGCGCATACACTTGATCACCGCCCCAGCCGATGCCCGCGAACAGCGACATGTCGACGCGGCGGGCGCCAATGAGCGCATAGCCTCCGTCCTCGGTAGGCATCAGCGCGATGTCGCTGGGTTCGTGCGCGCCGGCGATCGCCTCGAACGCTTCGCCGATCTCGGTACGACTCATCGTGGGACAGTCCGAACCGATGAGTACCGGCACGTCGCCGTATCCGAGCGCGTGCGACAGCGCATGATGCATTCGCTGCCCGAGGTCATCGCCGGTCTGGACGCGCAGCGTGATCGCGAAGTTCTGCGCGCAACGCGCGAAGAACGGATGCGAGGCGCTCGGCGCACACCACAACTCGACGCGATCGACGATCCCGCGTGCACCGGTGACCATCGCGAGCGTGCGCTCGACCAGGGCCGCATGCAGCGATGCGGCGCCGCGCGCATCCAGCGGCGGCATCAGGCGCGTCTTCACCGACCCCTCGACCGGCGCTTTCGCGAACACCTGCAGCACGCGGCTCATCGGGGGGTGCCGTAGTAGCGGCGATGGAGTTCCGCCGGTGCCTCCCCCCACCAGTAGCCGAAGCGCAGCCGCCACATCAGCAGGATCGTCCGCCACACGCCGTGACGTTCCCAGCGGCGTCCGGAAGTGCGCGCCCTCGCAGTCAGGCACGCCGGCCGACCGTGCGCGCGCAAGCGCACCGACATTGCGATGTCCTCCATCAGCGGTTGCGCGGGGAAGCCGCCGACCGCCTCGAACGCGTCGCGGCGCATGAACAGCGCCTGATCGCCGGTGGCGATGCCGGTCGATCGGGAGCGCAGATTCATCATCGTCGCGACCACGGGCAGCATCCAGTGCCGCCCGACGATGCGGATGTCGAAGCGTCCCCAGACGCGTGCGGCGAGCGCCTCGACGATGCGCTGATCGGCATCGGCAGGCAGCATCGTGTCGGCATGCAGAAACAGCAGCATCGACGCACGTGCGGTGGCCGCACCCGCATTCATCTGCAGCGCGCGCGAGCGCGCGGCGGTGATCACGCACACGCCGCGCGCACGCACTATCGCCACCGTGTCGTCGCGGCTGCCGCCATCGACGACGATCAGTTCGACACCGCGGGCGAGCACCGGTTCGAGCGCCTCGATCGCCTCGTCGATGCACGCGCCTTCGTCGAGCACAGGCATCACGATCGACAGCGCAGGGGTCGTGCCCATGATGCGGCAACGCCTCAGGCGCCGACGCTCGCTGTCGCAAAAGCGCCGGTCGTCGAACCTTCGCCGGCTCGCTCGCCGCTCGCAGCGAGCGAGCCGCCGCAACTCGAGCCCTGACCCGCGGTGCAACCATAGCAGTGGTTGCGCACGGCGATCGGCGCACCCTCGAGGTCAAGGCCGATGAGCTGCGACAGATGCACGGGCGAGCTCACACCACCCAGCGACCCGAGCCCTAAGCCGAGCATCTGGTTGAAGTCGCAATCGTAGACGTATCCCTGCCAGTCGACGCTCACCAGCGAGCGGCACATCACGCCCTCGATGTTCTCCGGCCGATGCGCGCTGCGCAGCAGCTCGAGATAGCCGTCGAAGCTGCCCTTCGAGATCAGCGTGCTGCCGAAACGCTGGATCGGCATGTTGGCGAGGGCGAACAGCTGGTTGAAGACGATCCCGTAACGCGCAGCGAGCTCGTCCTTGTACGCGGCTTCGAGCGGCGCCTGCGCCGGCGGCAATGTCGGACCGAGCGGGTTGTAGACGAGGTTGAGCACCCGTCCGGAACCCGGAATGCCGTAGCCGAGCGCATTCAGTCGGCGCAGCGCCTCGATGCTGCTCGCGTGGACGCCATTGCCGCGCTGTGCATCGACGTTGTCCTCGAGATAACAAGGCAGCGAAGCGGTGATCTCCACCGAAAGCGCCGCGAGGAAGCCGGCAAGCGCCTCATAGCCCGGCAGCAGCAGCACGGTCAGGTTGCAGCGATCGATCACCCGGATGCCGCGTTCACGCGCGGCGCGCACGAGATCCTTGAAATGCGGGTTCATCTCGGGCGCGCCGCCGGTCAGATCGAGCGTCGATACGGCCGAGGCATCGAGGAAACCGATCACCTGATCGATCGTCTCCCGGGTCATCACTTCGGTGCGATGGGGCCCCGCGGCAACGTGGCAGTGCAGGCACTGCTGGTTGCACAGGTAGCCGAGGTTCACCTGAAGAGTATCGAGCGCGCCGCGCACGAGCGCGGGAAAGTCGCTCGGCTCGAGGCGAGGAAGGGTCGGATGCATGGGCTGTCTCTCAGTCAGGTCGAGTATCGGCGCTGCGCGCGGCCCCGGGTTCGGACGCCGGTTTGTCCGTATCGCGCCCAGCACGCAGGCGCCGGATCAGAATCGGCACCAGCGCGAACACGCCGAGCAGAACGAACGCACCGATCGTGGTCGGCGAAATCAGTTGCGCCGTCGACTCGATACGCCCGAGCGACTGGCCGAGGTTGGCGAACACGAACACCCCGGGGAGGATACCGATCGCGGTTGCAGTGACGAAGGTGCGTACCGATACATCGGTGAACGCGGGCGCGAGATTGACCAGCCAGAACGGGAACAGGGGAACGAGTCGCAGGAACAGCAGGTAATTGAAGGCGTTGTCGGTGAAGCCCCGGTTGATGCGTGCGGCGATCCCCGGGGTGTCGGGCTTGTCGAGTCCGAGCTTGCGCCGGGCAAACTCGGCGAACAGGTAGCGGGCAGCCAGGAACGCGAGCGTCGCACCCAGCGTCGCGGCGAGAAGAATGAGCGCAGAGCCGACCCAGCGCCCGAACAACAGGCCGACGGTCAGCGACAGCAGCAGCGAACCCGGCAGGCTGAGTGCGGTGGCGACGACATATACCGTGAATGCGATTACGAGCGCCGGCACATAGTGGGCGTTGGTCAGCGCCAGCAGCTGATCGCGATTGGCCTTGATCGCATCGAGTGACAGGTACTGCGGTCCGCCGAGCAGGAAGAACGCTGCCAGTCCGCCGATGAACACGAGCGCGAGTGCCAACTTGAGCGCGATCGCCCCGCGCTGACGGCGCGTCCCGTGATGACTGCGCGCGCAGGTCATGTCGGCCCCCGCAGGCCGAACAGCCTGCGGATCCAGCGCTTGGCGGTCGGGGTCAGCGACGCCTTCAGACGCTGGTCGGCGACGCGTCGATTGATCTGCCCGAATGTCGGGTAGACGTGGATCACGCCGGAGATGTCCGACGCCTTCATCTTCTTCGCCAGCGCGAGCGCGTACTCGGCGATCGCCTCGCCGGCATGCGCGCCGACGATCGTGGCGCCGAGGAGACGGCCGCGGCGATCGGTGACGATGCGCGCGAACCCCTCGGTCTCGCCGTCGGTACGCGCCCGGTCGAGTTCGGCGAAATCGAATCGGTACGCGTCGAACTCGAACCCCTCTGCCTTGGCCTGGGTCTCGGAGACTCCGACCCGTGCGAGTTCCGGGTCGGTGAACGTGCACCACGGCACGACACGCGCTTCGACCTTCGCCGGCAGGTGGAAGATCGCGTTGCGCAGCACGACCCCGGCATGGTGCTCCGCGACATGGGTGAACTGCTCGCGGCCGGCGGCATCGCCGGCGACGAAGATCGCCGGGTTGGTGGTGCGCAGGCGATCATCGTTGACGATCCGGCCTTCGACCACTTCGACGCCGGCCGCGGCGAGTCCGAGGCCCTCCGTGGTGACGGTGCGGCCGGCGGCAACCAGCAGGTGGCTCGACTCCACCTGCCCGGTCGAGCCGTCGGCACGGATGAAGTCGACGCGAATCTGCCCGGGGGTACCGCAAACCGCGGTCGCGGTCGCGCCCAGCTCGAACTGAACACCATCGCGCGCGAGCGCGGCGTGGACAACCTCCGCGGCATCCGCGTCCTCGCGCATCAGCAGCCGTTCGGCACGGCCGATCATCGTCACCCGCGTGCCGAGGCGCGCGAACGCCTGCGCGAGTTCACAACCGATCGGGCCCGCGCCGAGCACGGTCAACGAGGGCACTTCTTCAACCAGCGAGAAAATCGTCTCGTTGGTCAGATATGGCACCTGCGCGAGTCCGGGGATGTCCGGCACTGCCGGGCGCGACCCTGAGGCGAGGACGAACCTGCGCGCAGTCAGTCGACGCGCATCCGCTTCGAACGTTTGCCGGTCGATGAAGTGACCGGCGGCGAGCACCACCTCGACGCCGAGCGCCCGAAATCGCTGCGGACTATCGTGGGGTTCGATGCCCGCGATGACTTCCTGCACCCGGCGCAGCACGCCGGGTATCGACGCGCGCGCCGCCGGCTGGGCAGTGCCCGCGCCGTCGTCAGGCGACGTCGCT
>JACMMK010000369.1 GCA_014379045.1 Burkholderiales bacterium | reverse complement strand
CCACGCTCGATCGCGAGCTGCAGAGCTTCGCGCTCGACGCGTTGCGCGGTCAGCTTGAATCGATTGCCGCGCGCCGTGTGCGCGACGGGGCCGTGCTGGTGGTCGACAACGCGAGCGGAGAGGTGCTGGCGTACGTCGGCAACAGCGGGGAGGGGGCGAGCGCGCGCTTCGTCGACGGCGTGCAGGCGCCGCGGCAGGCCGGCTCGACGTTGAAGCCGTTCCTCTATCAGATGGCGATCGAACGGCGCCTGCTGACCGCAGCCTCGCTGCTCGATGACTCGCCGGTCGACCTGATCGCGCCCAACGGCGTGTACGTGCCGAACAATTACGACCGGCAGTTCTCGGGCTGGGTCAGCCTGCGCGTCGCGCTCGCCGCATCGCTCAACGTACCGGCGGTGCGCACGCTGATGGTGGTTGGCGCCGATCCGTTCGCCGACCGGTTGCGCGCGCTCGGTTTCGCCGACGTCGCGCAGGGCGGCGACTTCTACGGCTACTCGCTCGCGCTCGGCTCGGCCGAGGTCCGACTCTGGCAGCTCGTCAACGCGTTTCGCACGCTCGCCAACCGGGGGCTCGCCTCCCCGCTGACGCTGGTCGCGCGGCGCCGTCCGGAGCCCGAGCGTGTGATGAGCGAAGCCTCCGCGTTCATCGTCACCGACATGCTCGCCGATCGCAGCGCCGCCGCGCGCACCTTCGGTCTGGCGAGTGCGCTGTCGACGCGCGGCTGGAGTGCGGTCAAGACCGGGACGAGCAAGGACATGCGCGACAACTGGTGCATCGGCTTCTCGACGCGCTACACGGTCGGCGTCTGGGTCGGCAACTTCGACGGGGCGCCGATGCACGACGTGTCCGGCGTCACCGGTGCGGCGCCGGTCTGGCAGGAGGTGATGAACCGATTGCATCGCGACACGCCGTCGCAGCCCCCGGCGCCGCCCGGCGGCCTGGTCCAGACCGCCGGGCGCGATGCCTTCGGCACCCTGCACGACGAGTGGTTCGTCGCCGGCACCGAGATGGAACGCGTCGAGCACGCCGGGCGCAGGCATACCCCGCGCATCGTCTACCCCGGTTCGGGGCTGGTGATCGCGCTCGACCCCGACATACCGGCTGCGCAACAGCGCCTGTTGCTGTCCGCCGCATCGGCTGCGCACGGTTTCGTCTGGCAGCTCGACGGTTTGCTGCTGGGTTCGGCCGCACAGCCCCTGCCCTGGAGACCCGTGGCGGGATCTCACCGGCTGCGCTTGCTCGATGCCCGGGGACGCAGCGTCGATGAAGTCGCGTTCGAAGTACGCGGCAGCGAGGGCGCCGCTGAAGGGCTGGGGCAGGGGGCCCGGGAGCGGCGTGCTATCCTCCAAAGGGTCGTTTCGAGTCGTCGGTAATGTCCGAACGGGACGTTCAGCGGCGACTTAGATGCCGATGTCGCGCGTTCATGTCGTGCTCGCGGCGTGCGCATGTCGCGTTCATTTCGTGCTGACTCCCGTATTGACCCACCCCGTATGAACAATCCGATCGACCCTCCCCACGCGAACGGTAGCGAGCAGCGCGACCACGACATCGTACCGCCCGCGCGGCCGACCGCGACGGCGCCGTATTACGAAGCGCAGGGCCGTGAAGTCGAGATCTTCGAAGCCGCGTACCGGAAGCGTCTGCCGGTGATGCTGAAGGGGCCGACGGGCTGCGGCAAGACCCGGTTTCTCGAGCACATGGCGTGGCATCTGAACCGGCCGCTCGTGACCGTGTCGTGCCATGAAGACCTCACCTCGTCCGACCTGGTCGGCCGCTTCCTGCTCGAGGGCAACGAGACGGTCTGGCAGGACGGACCGCTCACGCGCGCGGTCAAGGCCGGCGCGATCTGTTATCTCGACGAGATCGTCGAAGCGCGCACCGATTCGACCGTCATCATCCACCCGCTGACCGACCATCGCCGACGCCTGCCGCTCGAGAAGACCGGGCGCGAAGTGACCGCGCATGAAGATTTCCTGCTGGTGATTTCCTACAACCCCGGTTACCAGACGGTGCTGAAAGACCTGAAGCCGTCGACCAAACAGCGTTTCATCGGCCTTAACTTCGATTTCCCCGCGGAAGAGACCGAGCGGCGCATCCTGGTGAACGAGGTTCCCGGTCTCGATGCCGACAGCGCTGCGCGGCTGGTGTCGATCGCGCGCAAGGCGCGTTCGCTGAAGGACCATGGGCTGGACGAAGTCACGTCGACCCGCGCGCTCGTCTATGCCGCGAACATGATCAGCGCGGGTCTGCCCGCGGTCGAGGCGTGCCAGGTGGCGATCATTAACCCGGTCACCGATGACATCGAACTCGCTGCGGCGCTGCTCGAGATCGTCCGCGCGCACTTCGAGTAGGACGCCGCGACCCGCCCCGGCAAGGGTGGCGGAGCCACGGTTCGACGATGAACTTTCTTCCGAATCTCGGGCTCGACCTGCCCGAGCTGATCCGGCAGTACGGGTACTGGTTCGTCTTCGTCGGCACGTTTCTGGAAGGTGAGACCGTGCTCGTGCTCGGCATGCTCGCTGCGCATCAGGGGCTGCTCGACGCGCGCCTGGTCGCCGCCGTCGCGCTGCTCGGCACGTATCTGGGCGACCTGGCGTATTACCTGATCGGACTGCGCTTCGGCCGGCGTTTTCTCGACCGGTTCCCGAGGGTCGAAGCGAAAGTGCAGCGGATCAAGGGCTGGATCGTGCGCTACGACATCGCGATCATCATCGTCAATCGCTTCCTGTACGGCTTTCGCATCGCGGCACCGGTGGCGCTCGGCATGAGCGCGGTGCCACCGTGGCGCTTTCTGGTGTTCAATGTCTTCGGTGCGGCGATCTGGACCGCGGTGATCGGCGGTGCCGGCTATCTGTTCGGCAGTGCACTCGACGTGCTGTTGCAGGACGTGAAGCGCCACGACGAAATCATCGTCGGCGTCGTCGTGCTGCTCGGTATCGGACTCTGGGTGGGTCGCTATGTGGCGCGTCGTGTGATGCGGGGGAGTTGAGATGAGCGAAGCGCTGGAACCGAAGGACGGCGCATCGACCGATATCGATCCGGACGCGGCGGGCGAGCTCGCGGCAGCGCTCGAGGCGCTCGCGCGCGATTCGTTCGTCGCGCATCACGCGGCGCAGATCGCGCTGCCACCGGTCCTCGTGTACGGCGATGCGGTCGCGCTCGAATGGCTCGCGGCCTGTCGTCGCCTGTTCGAGTTCGATCGCGATGCCGGGCGCGCGTTCGCACGCGCCACACCCGACGTGGCGGCGGTCGCGAAGAGCGTGTTGCCGTGGACGCGTCAGGCGCTGCGCTTCCTCGACTACCCCGGTTCGTGGAAGGCGATCGACGGTTTCATGGGGAACCTGGTCAATGCCTACACCACGCTCGGTCCGGTCGGCGAGATGCGCTGGGCCGACATCGGCTTCGCGTGGTGCGGCAGACACACCGACAGCGGCAACGCCTACTTCAACACCCCGGTGCACGACCTTGCCGGGCGTCTGGGCGTGCCGGGAATCGAACAGTTGAGCGCACCGGCCGAGGCGCTGTTCACGACCCGGCGGCTTGCGCTCGGAACGTTTCTTCCCGGCGCGCTGCGGGTGCGCGCGCTGCTCGGGCACGGCGCGATCGCGCCCTGGGCACGCCGCGGCATCGATGTCCTCACTGCCGACCGCTTCCGCGGCGAGGCCTATTTCCGCCTCGAGTCCGACGAGAGCCTCCGCCTGCTGCTCGACGACCTGCCGGGCTTTCGCGCGCAGCAGAATGAACGGTTCCTGAAGATGCTGTTGACCGCGTGGTACGGCGAAGCCTGCGATATCCAGGACAGCGGCTGGTCGCCGGACAAGGGCCGCGCCTTCGTCGAGACCGACGGTCGCGCCGTGCTCGCGCCGGTGACGCTGCCCGACCGCGAACATGCCGTGCTCGGCGTGCTGCATGTGGCCGGTCACCTGCAATTCGGCACCTATGCGGTGGCCCCGTTGAAGGTCCTGTTCGCGCAACTCGGGCTCGACGCCGAAATCACCGATGCGCGCGCGATTTCCTGGGAACCGCTGATCGCGCAGTTCGGCGACGATACCGGACGCTTCAAGCTGCTGTTCGACCTGTGCGAAGATCTGCGCGTCGACCACGCGATCGCGATGATCGCGCCGACGCATCTGCGCCGGCTCGCCCGGCTCGCCGCGCTTTTACCGATGCCCGACGGGGTGGCGCGCGACTACTACCGGCTCGCCTCGGCCTCGCTGCAGTTCGCGCTCGGCGGTGCGCATTCGCTGTCGCAAGAGGTCGCGACAGGCTTCGCGCGCCTGCTCGAGCCCGATGCGACCGTCGTCGACGCGTTTCGCGTTGCACGCAGCCTGCTGCCGGGCCTCGATCTGCCGAAACCGCAGACGCCCGAGGATGTGCAGAACGCCTACCTGCCGGGGCGCTCTCCGAATCTCGGCCGCGACGTGAAGGCCGCGCAGGGGCCGGGCAGCCAGAGCGAGCGCAGCGAACAGAAAGAGTCGCAGTCCGGCGAAGCCGAAGGGGAGCAGGACGAGGACAGCGAGACGGTCGAACAGGAGACCGGACCGCAGGACGCCGAGGCCGACGACAGCGGCGGCGCGGCCGCCCACGCCCAGTCTGCGGCCAACCGCAAGGGCACCGGACAGACGCGCACCGGCGAGCGTCCGGCGCAGCCGCAGACGAAGACCGGCGGCCCCGATCGCTGGCTGCCGTACCCCGAGTGGGACTATCGCGAGAATCGCTACAAGATCGACTGGGCGTGGGTCGCCGAGAAAGTGCTTGCCGAGTCGAACCCGCAGGAAGCACAGCGGCTCGCCGACCGGCATGCGGGAACGCTGAAGCGGCTCAAGAAGGCGATCCAGTCGCAGAAGCCGACCCGACCGGCGCCGCTGACCCGGCAGATGGATGGCGACGATCTCGATCTCGAAGCGACCGTGCGCTACGTCACCGAGCGCATCGCCGGCCGCTCGCCCGAGGCCAGGGTCTACAAGCGACGCGCGATCCGCAATCGCGATGTCGCGGTGACGTTGCTCGCCGACCTGTCGACCTCGATCATGCAGACGGTCGCCGATGGCAACGGTCGCCTCGTCGATACCGTGCGCGCCGGGGTGCTGCTGTTCGCCGAAAGCATGGAAGAGGTCGGCGAC
The DNA here is from genome assembly GCA_014379045.1 of Burkholderiales bacterium. Taxonomy (GTDB): domain Bacteria; phylum Pseudomonadota; class Gammaproteobacteria; order Burkholderiales; family CAIKXV01; genus CAIKXV01. Next base: position 1,087 of record JACMMK010000369.1, on the reverse strand, counting down.
CCGTACAGCATCGCCGGCTTCTGTTCGAAGTATCGCGACAACGTCAACTATTACCGGATCAAGGACTTCGACCAGCCGTTCGATGATCGGGTGCGCGCGACGGTCGGCGGCCTGTCGGGACGCCTTGCGACGCGCATGGGTGCGGCGATCCGCCATGCGGTGCACCGCTTCGAGGGCGTCTCGACACCGCGCCGGCTGCTGCTGCTGCTCTCGGACGGACGCCCCGAGGATTACGACGACGGCGGCGACCGGCGCTATCTGCACGAGGACACCCGGATGGCCGTGAAAGAGGCGGTGAACGCCGGCGTGCATCCGTTCTGCATCACCGTGGACACGCTCGCCAACCAGTACCTGCCGCAGATCTTCGGTCGCGGCCACTACCTCGTGCTCGATCAGATCGGCAGCTTGCCGGCCAAGCTGCCCGAGATCTACCTGAGGCTGCGTCGGTAAGCGCGCGGGGTCATGGCGGCGGGGCTGCTTAATGGGCGTTGTTGCGGTGGTTCTGGCGCTCGCGCTCGAGCAGTGGCGTCCGTCTGCGGCGCTGCGCTGGGTGCGCGCCGACGTCGTCGCAGACGAACTCGTGCGCCGGCTAGAGGGTGGACAGCGCTGGCATTCCTGGCTCGCCTGGTCGGTATTCGTGATCGGGGCGACGATGCTTGCCTGGCTCGCGGGACGACTGCTCGGCGGGGTGGCAGAGATACTCGAAGCGGTGTTCATGGTCGCGGTGCTCTACCAGGCGCTCGGTTTTCACGACGTGCGGCGCCGATTCGCCACCGTGCACCAGGCCTTGGCGGTGCGCCGCCTCGATCTCGCCGGCGCGGCGCTGGCCGCCTGGATCGGTACTGCGCTGCCGCCCGATAGCGATTCGATGCCCGCAACGACGCCCGAGACGATCGCGCGGCAGGCGATCGAACGCGGTGTCGTCGATACCGAACGCTGTCTGTTCGGTGTCGTGTTCTGGTTCGCGGTGTTGCCCGGAGCATGCGGGGCGGTGCTCTATCGTGCCGCCGACTATCTCGCACAGCGTTGGGGCGACGCGCGGGCAGGCGATCCGCCGCGCCATGGCGGTGTGTTCGCGCGGCAGATG
>JACMMK010000368.1 GCA_014379045.1 Burkholderiales bacterium | reverse complement strand
CCGGGTCGTCGCAGGTGTCGGCCACCGACTTCGACAGCATCGTGAACTTCGCGTCGATCACCGGCGGTGCGGTAGCGGGCATCACGCTGGGCTCGATCATGCCGGCGTCGGCCGACGGTGGCCGCGCCACCGCGCGCATCGAGGTCGCCGACAGCGTCGCGCAGGGAAGTTACCCGCTCACCGTCACGTTCTCGAACAACGAACTGCAGAACGCGAACTGCGCGGTGACGGTCCAGGTCATCGCGCCGCCGATGACGCTGACGCCGATCTACACGATCCAGGGCACGGGGCCGACGAGTCCACTCGTGGGTCAGTCGGTGACCACGCGCGGGGTGGTGAGCGCGGTGCTGCCGGGCCTGCTCGGCTACTTCATCCAGGACGAGACCGGCGACGGCAACCCGCTGACCTCGGACGGCATCTTCGTGTTCAACAACGCGCAGCCGCTCACGGTCACCGTGGGCGAGCGCATCCAGGTCAGCGGCACCGTCACCGAATTCGATGCGTTCGTCCCCGGCAACCCGTCGGTGACCGAGATCATCAACCCGACCACGCTGGCCAAACTCGGCATGGGCCCGCTGAACCCGGTGCCGATCGCGTTCCCCGAGACCACCGAGGGCGAGCTCGAGCGCTACGAGGGGATGCTGGTCGTGATCACCACGCCGCTGACCGTGTCGCAGAATTTCTTTCTCGGCCGCTATGGGCAACTCACGCTGTCCTCCGACGGCCGGCTGATCAAACCGACCAACGCGTTCCGGCCCGGCACCCCGCAGGCGCTCGCCGCGGCCGATGCCAACGCGCGCCGCCGGCTCGTGCTCGACGATGGTCAATCATCCGAATTCTTCAACACCGGCGTCGAGAACCCGAACCCGATCCCGTACATCGGTGCGCAGAGCACGGTGCGCGCCGGCGATGTCGTCACTAGCCTGATCGGCGTGCTCGACTTCGGACGCATCACGAGCGGCACCGGCGAAGACGCGATCGTCGACTACAAGCTGCATCCGGTGATGCCGCCGAACTTCGCGCGGGTCAACAACCGCACGACGCAGCCGCCCGCGGTCGGCGGCAACGTGCGCGTCGCGAGCTTCAACGTGCTCAACTACTTCACCACCTTCGGCAACGGCACCGATGCGAGCGGGCAGACCGGCCAAGGCTGCCTGCCCGGCAACACCACCGGTGACTGCCGCGGTGCCGACAACCTGGTCGAGTTCGAGCGCCAGCGCACGAAGATCGTCCAGGCGATCGTCGCGCTCGATGCCGACATCGTCGGCTTGATCGAGATCCAGCGCAACGGCACGGTCGCGATGCAGAACCTCGTCGACGCGCTCAATACTGCCACGGCACCGGGCCGCTATGCAGTGATCCCTGATCCCGCCAGCGGCGTCGGCACCGACGCGATCAAGGTCGGCTTCATCCACCAGCCGCTGCGCGCCACACCGGTCGGCGGCGCGCTGTCGGACACCAGCCCGGTGCACAACCGGCCCCCGGTCGCGCAGACGTTCCAGACCCCGAACGGCGCGAAGCTGAGCGTGATCGTCAATCACTTCAAATCTAAGGGCTGCGACGGTGCGACCGGCGCGAACCTGGACCAGGGCGACGGCCAGGGCTGCTTCAACGACCAGCGCAAACTGCAGGCAGCGGCGCTGCTGTCGTTCGTGTCGACCGTGCAACAGGCGGCCGCGGATACCGACGTGCTCGTCATCGGCGACCTGAACGCCTATGGGCGCGAAGATCCGATCGACATCCTCAACGCCGGTGGGCTCGCCGATCAGTTGCTGCGCTTCAGCGGTTCGTCGGCGTATTCGTTCGTGTTCGACGGCGAGGCAGGCTATCTCGACCACGCGTTGGCGACCGCGTCGCTCGCCGCACAGATCACCGGGGTGACGACCTGGGCGATCAACGCCGACGAGCCCTCGGTGATCGACTACAACACCGAGTTCAAGCCGCAGGATCTGTACGCGCCGACGGCGTTCCGGTCATCGGATCACGACCCGGTGCTGGTTGGCCTGTCGCTGACGATCGCACAGCAGAGCCAGACAATAACCTTCGCCGCACTGGCCGATCGCCCGCTCGGCAGTTCGCCGTTCCCCGTGTCGGCGAGTGCGAGCAGCGGGCTCGCGGTCAGCTTCTCGACCTCCACGAGCACGGTCTGCACGGTCAATGGCAACACCGTGACCCTGGTTGCGGCAGGCACCTGCACGATCCTCGCCGATCAGGCCGGCAACGCGACATTCGCCCCGGCCCCGCAGGTATCGCGGTCGTTCCAGGTCTCGTCGGGGCAGATGGCGCAGTCGATCGACTTCGCGGCGCTCGCCGGACGCACGCTGGCCGAATCGCCGTTCGCGGTCTCGGCCACCGCGAGTTCGGGTCTGACGGTCACGTTCAGTTCGGGCAGCCCGTCGGTGTGCAGCGTCTCGGGCACGACGGTCACGTTGGCCACCGTGGGCGAGTGCGTCGTGCAGGCCGATCAGGCGGGCAACGCCAGCTTCGCGCCGGCGACCGCGGTGGTACGCACGTTCACGGTCAGCGCCGGCGGTGGCCCGCCGAATGGGAACGTGCCGATGCCGCCGTGGGCGCTGCTGCTGCTTGCCGTCGGACTGCTGTGGACGGGTGTGCGCGGGGCGCGTGTGGTGCACGGGCCGAGCCGGTAAGCAGGTAACGCTGCACGCGACTCTGCCGCGCGCAGCGGCTACCCGCGACCAGGGGCGGGCGTACGCCCTATTCCGGCTTGATCCCCGCTGCCTGCACCGTTTTCTGCGCCCCGGCGAGATCGGCCTTCATCCGCGTCGCGAGCGCCTCCGGCGGGCCACCGAAAACTTCCAGGCCGAGTTGCCCGAAGCGCTCCCGCGTTTCCGGCAGTGCGAGAAACCGGTTCGTCTCGGTATTGATGCGCGCGACGATCTCCTTCGGCAGGTTCGCCGGGCCGAGCAGTCCGAGCCAGATGCTCGTCTGGAACGCCGGAAAGCCCACCTCGGCCATCGTCGGCACGTCGGGCAACAACGGATTGCGCTTGCCCGAGGTGATCGCGAGCGCGCGCATCTTGCCGGCGCGGATGTGCGGTGCGGCGGTCGACAGCTGGTCGAACATGATCGGCACGTGGCCGCCGATCACGTCGATGCCGGCCGCCGGATTCGACTTGTACGGCACATGGATCAGCTTGATGTCGACCAGCCCGGCGAAGTACTCGCCCGCGAGGTGGCCGGTCGATCCGATTCCCGCGGTCGCCCAACCGAGTGAACCCGGACGCTTCTTCGCGAACGCGACCAGGTCCTTCACCGACTTGACCGGCACCGACGGATGCACCACCAGCACCTGCGGCGCGTTCGAGCAGCCGACGATCGGGGTAAAGTCCTTGAAGATGTCGTAGGGGAGGTTGCGGGTCAGCGCAGGCGCCATCGAGAACGCGCCCGAGGTCATCAGCAGCGTGTAGCCGTCGGCGGCCTGGCGCGCGACGAACTCGGCGCCGATCGAGCCGGTGGCGCCGGCGCGCACCTCGACGACGACCGATTGTCCGAAGGCTTCCTGGAGCCGCGGCGACACCAGCCGCGCCATCGTGTCGGCCGACCCGCCAGCGCCGAAGTTGACGATCATGCGGATCGGTTTTTCAGGCCAGGCTTTCTGCGCGAGCAGCGAGGTGGGAGCGGCGAGCGCGAGCGGCAGGCTCGCGATCGACAACAACAGGTGAGGCGGCAGCGTCTTCATGGATCCGTTCGGGTTCGTTTCGATTCGTGTCGAAGGGCGCCTGGGCTGGCGCTCACTCCGGCTTGATGGCGGCTGCCCGGATCGTCTTCGACGCCCAGGCGAACTCCTTCTTCATCTCGGCCGCGAACGCTTCGGGCGAGCCCCCGACGACCTCGAGACCGAGCGCGGTCAATCGGTCGCGGACATCGGGCAGCTTCAACACCCGGTTGACCTCGCCGTTGATGCGTGCAACGACTTCTTTGGGCATCGTGCCCGGCCCCATCACGCCGTGCCAGACGCTGGTCTCGAAGTCGGCGAAGCCGAGCTCGATCATCGTCGGTACCTCGGGCAGCGGCGCGACCCGCCGTGGCGAGGTGACGGCAAGCGCGCGCACTTTACCGGCGCGTACGTTCGGCACGGCGGTGGCGAGCTGGTCGAACATGATCGGCACGTGCCCACCGATGACGTCGATCGCCGCCGCGCCGTTCGATTTGTACGGCACATGGATCAGCTTCAATCCGCTGGCGAGCCCCAGGCTGGCCCCGGACAGATGCGCGACCGAGCCGATGCCGGAACTTGCATAGCCGAGTTCGCCGGGACGCTGGCGCGCGAACGCGATCAGGTCCTTGACGTTCTTCACCGGCAACGACGGGTGCACATAGAGCACCTGCGGCGCGGCCGTGGTCTGCACGATCGGGACCAGATCGCGCTGCCAGTCGAACGGCAGCGTCGCGTACAGGGCCGCGGCCGTCGACAGCGCCGAGCTGAACAGCAGTGTATGGCCGTCGCCGGGGGCGCGCGCAACGAGGTCGGCCGCGATCGTACCGGTCGCGCCGGTGCGGTTCTCGACCACGACCGGCTGCCCCCACCCCTCGGCCAGACGCTGCGCGACGGTGCGGGCGACCGTATCGGACGAGCCCCCGGCGCCGAACGCGACCACCAGTCGCACCGGACGATCGGGATACGCCTTCTGCGCGCCGACCTCGGCAGTGAACGCCGTGAACGCCGCCAGCGCCCCTGCCGCTGCGACTACGCACGCGCGCCCACGCATCATTCGACCTTGATCTTCGCGTCGCGCACCACGCGCTGCCACTTGGCGAAGTCGCTCTTGTGCAGCGCTGCGAACGCCTCGGGCGTGCCGCCGGCGGGCTCGACGCCGAGGTCGTTGAAGCGCTTGACGATGTCGGGCAACTGGACGATGCGATTGACCTCGGCGTTCACGCGCATGACGATGTCGCGCGACAGTCCCGCAGGTCCCATGATGCCGAGCCAGACATTGGCGTCGAACGCCGGCAGCCCGGCCTCGGTCACCGTCGGCACATCGGGCAGCAGCGCGAGCCGTTTGGACGAGGTGACCGCGAGCGCGCGCAGCTTGCCTGCGCGCGCATGCGGCGCGCCGGTCAGCACCAGGTCGAACATCACCGGCACATGTCCGGCGATCACGTCGATGACGGCGATCGGGTTCGCCTTGTATGGCACATGCAACATCTGGGTGCCGGTGGTCGACAGGAACAGCTCGGTGGCGAGATGGCCGGTCGACCCGACGCCGGCCGTCGCATATCCCACCTGCCCCGGCCGCTGTTTAGCGAACGCGATCAGTTCCTTCACCGACTTGACCGGCAGCGACGGATGCACGTTGATGATGGTCGCAGTATTCGAGACGTTGACGATCGGCGTGAAATCCTTGAACACGTCGACCGGCACATTGGGATTCAACGCCGGCGTCGACGAGAACGCACCCGAGGTCAGCATCAGCGTGTAGCCGTCGGGTGCGGCGCGCGCGACCGCTTCGGCGCCGATCATGCCGGCCGCGCCGGTGCGGTTCTCGACCAGCACCGGTTGACCCCAGCTCTCGGTGAAGCGCTGTCCGGTCAGGCGCGCCATGGTGTCGGCCGAGCCGCCCGCGCCGAACGGCACGATGATGCGGATCGGTTTTGCCGGGTACTGCTGCGCAACCGCCGGCAGCACGATGAACATCGGCAGCGCCAGCGCGAGGGCGGCGGTCCGGAATCGAGGCATCGAAGACATGAAGGAGTTCCCCATCTGAATGAAAGCGGGACGCGGACCGCGCGTTATCGGGTCGCCCCGCGGATCATGTTGCGCGCGATGACGAGTTGCTGGATCTGACTGGTGCCTTCGAAGATACGGAACAACCGTACATCGCGGAACAGCCGCTCGATCGCGTAGTCCTGCATGTAGCCGGCGCCGCCGTAAATCTGCACGCAACGATCGGCGACGCGCGAGCACATCTCGGAGGCGAACAGTTTTGCACACGATGCCTCGGTGATGATGTTCGCGCCGGTGTCCGCCCGGCGTGCGGCATCGAGCGTCATGCTGCGCGCGGCATAGATCTCGGCCTTGGAGTCGGCGAGCATCGCCTGCACGAGCTGGAACTCGGCGATCGGCTGCCCGAACTGCTTGCGCGACAGCGCGTAGGCGAGCGTATCGTCGAGCATCCGCTGCGCGATGCCGACGCATACCGCCGCGATATTGAGTCGCGCGCGGTCGAGCACCTTCATGGCGGTCTTGAAGCCTTGGCCTTCGCGACCGCCGATCAGGTTCCCGGCCGGCACGCGCACGTCCTCGAGAATCACGTCCGAGGTATGCGAGCCGCGCTGCCCCATCTTGCGATCGGGCGCCGTGGTCGACAGACCCGGGGTCGCGCGTTCGACGATGAACGCACTGACACCCGCCGCGCCGTGCTGTCCCGGATCGGTGCGCGCCATCAGCGTGAAGATCGTCGCCTCGGGTGCATTGGTGATGTAGCGCTTGGTGCCGTTGATCACGTAGTGATCGCCGTCGCGCCGGGCGAAGGTCTTGAGCCCCGCCGCGTCCGATCCGTTGTCGGGTTCGGTCAGCGCGAAGCTGCCGATGATCTCGCCACTGGCGAGTCGCGGCAGCCATCGCGCCTTCTGCGCCGGCGTGCCGTCGATGACGATGCCCATGCCGCCGATGCCGTTGTTGGTGCCGACGTACGAGCGGAACACCGGCGAGGCATAGCAGAACGCGAACGAGACTTCGACCTGTTCCTCGGCGGTGAGACCGAGGCCGCCGTACTCTTTCGGCAGCGCGTAGCCGAACAAGCCCATTTCGCGCATCTCGTCGACGATGTCGGCGGGTATCGCGTCGGTCTCGGTGACCTGCGCCTCGGCCGGGATCAGCCGCTCGCGCACGAAGCGATCGATCGCCTCGAGCAGCAACGTCAAGGTTTCCCGATCCTGGATCATCGCTGCCTGCGCCGCGTGACAACGCGTGTACGGGGCGCGCTCACTCGGCCTTGGCGCCCGACTTGCGCACGACCTCGCCCCAACGCTTCAGCTCGGAGTCGATCAGCGCGTTGAAATCGGCCGGGCTGCCGCCCATCGCCTCGATGCTCTGTTCGGCCAGACGCGCCTGCGTCTCGGGCATTGCCAGCAGGCGGTTGACCTCGGCGTTGATCCGGTCGATGACCGGCTTGGGCGTACCGCGAGGGGCGACCAGCCCGAACCACGCATACGACAGATACCCCGGCAGGCCGGCTTCGGCGACCGTCGGCACATCGGGCAGGATGCTGCTGCGCTTGGGCGTACCCACCGCCAAGGGGCGCAGCCTGCCGGCCTTGATCTGCGGTACGTACGGTGGCAGGTTGTCGACCGCAAGGGCGATGCCGCTGTTGGTCAGCAGGTCGGTGAGCACGTTCGCGCTGCCCTTGAACGGCACGAAGGTCAGATCGACGCCGGCCATGGTCTTGAACAGCTCGCCGGACAGGTGACCGGTGGTGCCGATACCCGGCGCACCGAAGGTCACCTTGGCCGCACTCGATCTCGCGACAGCGGTGAGCTCCTTCAGCGACTTGTACGGCGACCCGGCGTTGACGACGAACACGTTGGGCGTCTGCCCGACCGCCACCACCGCTTCGAAACTGGCCGGGCTCCACGCGAGCTTGGCGTACAGCGTCGGGTTGATTCCCGACACGCCCGCCGTCGTCATCATCAGTGTGTAGCCGTCCGGGTTGGCGCGCGCCGCGAGTTCAGCGCCGATGTTGCCGCCCGCGCCCGGCCGGTTGTCGATCACCACCGGCTGGCCCCAGCGCTCGGACATATGCTGCCCGGTGAGACGCGCGAGGATGTCGGTCGTGCCGGCTGGAGGAAAGCCGACGACGACCCGGATCGAGCGCGTAGGAAACTCGGCGCCCTTGCCAGTCGGCTGCGCCGATGCCGGGGTCGCGATCAGCAGGAAAAGCACGGTCGATGGCGCCGCCGCCCAGGAGAACGACAGGCGCTGCCTCGACGTGCATCCGTCGCGATGGATCTCGCGTCGTACCCTGCGTGCTGTCTCGCGTGCCGTCTCGCGTCTCATGCCCGACCTCCGTGGAACGTTTGAATTGTCGTCGTCGGTACCTGCGCCCGTCGGTTATGTGGGTCGAGGCCCTGCGCAGGGATTGTAGCGGGTGAGACCCGCCACGCGGCTGCAATAAGTGGCGTTTGAACCGCTCCGGGGCATCGGTCGAAGTTCGACAAGTCGCGACCGGCGAGCGATCATTGGTTGTTCCGTTGCCTTGGCCTTGAGACAGAAATGACGAGTGCATCGGATGCGCTGCGCGCACTGGACTGCTGGCTGTGGCGTGTCGACGCCGACTCGGCACGCATTCACACGCTTGGCGGAGAGAGTCCGTTCGGTGTCGGCGCATTCACCTGGCGCGCGGCGCTGCGCCTGTGCGCGCCCGCGAGTCGCGCCGACATCGTG
>JACMMK010000367.1 GCA_014379045.1 Burkholderiales bacterium | reverse complement strand
GTCAGCGGGGGCGGGTCGGCGCGGACGAGGTCCGACCTGAACGGCACATGCTCGTTCAGCTCGTCGACATAGTGCGCGATGCCGCGCGTTTCGCGCGCAAGATACTCTTCGACCGCACGCGCGAACTGCGGGTGCGCGAGCCAGTGCGCCGAGTGCGTGACCACCGGCGTCAGGCCGCGCGCGAGCTTGTGCTCGCCCTGCGCGCCGCCCTCGAAGGCATTCGCGCCGGCAGCGATGCAGTATTCGATCGACTGGTAATAGCAGGTCTCGAAATGCAGACCCGAATGAAACTCGAGCCCGCCCCAGTACCGGCCGTAGACCCGGTCGGCCGAGTGCACGTCGAGCGCACACGCCACGGCACGCACCTGACCGGCGTCGCTTCGTTCGCCGAGGATCAGCACGAAGTGCTCGGGCAGTGCATCGGCGACCTGCAGAAAGAACTCGTGGGAGAGATAAGGGCGATGCCCATGTCGATGATAGGTGTCGGCATAGCAACGGTAGAAGAAGGCCCAGTCGGCCTCGGAGATGTCGCGCCCGCGCTTCCAGCGATACACGATGCCTGCGTCGCGTACCCGTCGCCGTTCCTGCTTGACCTTCTTGCGCTTGTCGTGATTCATCGTCGCGAGGAACGCGTCGAAGTCAGTGAAGCGCGTGCCCTCGTTCGGCGTCGGCGCTTCTCCGGCTGCGTGGTCGGTGACGGGCGCGTGCCGGTTCTGCCAGTGAAACTGCACGCCCTGGCGTGACATCAGCCCGGCGCGCGCGAGCGCGGGGCGGTCGGTCGCCTGCGGATAGAGCAGGTGCAGCGACGACACGCCCAGGGTGCGTGCGAGTGCGAGCGCGCCCTCGATCAGGAGGTCGCGGTCGGCGTCGCTCTCGGCGAGCAGACGCGGTCCGCCGACGGGCGTGAACGGCACCGCGCACAGCAGCTTGGGAAAGTACTTCAGGCCGCTTCGCTCGAAGGCGTCGGCCCATGCCCAGTCGAACACGTACTCGCCGTACGAGTGGCTCTTCAGGTAGAGCGGCATCGCGCCGGCGAGGCGCGCGCCCCGATGGATGCAGAGAAATCGTGGTGCCCAGCCAGTCGCGGGCGCGACGCAGCCGGTGCGCTCCATCGCATACAGGAACTCATGGCGCAGGAACAGTTGAGCGCCGGCCAGACGGTTCCATGCGACGGCATCGATTTCGCCGATCGATTCGTGCATCGTCAGCCGCACCCGAAGCGGTGCCGTGTCGTTGCCGGCGCCATCCGCGCGGGTTTCGCCGGCGGTCATTCGAGGCGGACGCATTCGACGCCGTCGACGACGCGACGGCACGGATCTGGGCACATGAGGTGGATGATATAGTCGTTCACGTGAAGATCGCGCTCGCTCAAATCAATCTCACGCTCGGTGATCTCGCCGGCAATGCAGCCAGGATCGTCGCCGCAGCACAGGAGGCCCGAGCGGCCGGCGCGAGCCTGATGGTGACGCCGGAACTCGCGATCTGCGGGTACCCCCCTGAAGACCTTCTGTTGCGCGAAGACTTCTACCGCGCTTGCGCTGACGCGGTCGAGCGCGTTGCCCGCGATGCACCGTGGATGACGATCGTGATCGGCCATCCGTGCGCGCTCGACGGGCGCCGCTACAACGCCGCGTCGGTGCTGCGCGACGGCCAGGTGCTGGCGACCTATCACAAGCGCAACCTCCCGAACTACACAGTGTTCGACGAGCAGCGCTACTTCGATGCGGGGACTCGCCCCTGCGTGTTCGAGCATGAGGGGATCCGCTTCGGCATCAACATCTGCGAAGACGTGTGGGGGCCGCAAGGCCGGTTGCGCGGTGAGCCGCGGCCGTCGCAGCACGGCGAACACGCGGTGGCGTCCGAGTCCGGACCGGCACCGGCACCGCTGGCCGCGCGCGAGGCCGGTGCGCAGTGCATGCTGGTGCTGAATGCCTCGCCCTACCATGTGCAGAAGCAGCGCGCGCGCTACGAGGTGGTGCGCAAGCGGGCCGCGGAAACCGGCTTGCCGGTGGTGTTCGTCAACCATGTGTGCGGGCAGGATGAGCTCGTGTTCGACGGTGCCTCGTTCGCGATCGCCGCCGACGGTTCACTCGCGCTGCAGATGCCGTGGTTCGAAGAGCAGGTGGGGACGATCGAATTCGTCGATGCCGGTCTCGTGCCCGCGGTCATCGCGCCCGAGTTGATGCTCGAGGAAGAGGTCTATCGCGCGCTCTGCCTCGGTGTGCGCGACTACCTGGGCAAGAACGGCTTTCCGGGCGCGTTGCTCGGCTTGTCGGGCGGCATCGACTCCGCGCTGACGCTGGCGATCGCCGTCGATGCGATCGGCGCCGACCGCCTGCATGCGGTGATGATGCCCTCGCAGTACACCGCCGACATCAGCGTCGTCGATTCGCGGGCGATGGTGAAGACGCTCGGGGTCCGCTACAGCGAACTGGCGATCCGGCCGGTGTTCGACGCGTTCCTCGACACGCTCGCGCCGGAACTGGCGGGCACGTCGGCCGACACCACCGAAGAGAACCTGCAGTCGCGGATCCGCGGCACGCTGTTGATGGCGCTGTCCAACAAGTTCGGTTCGATCGTGCTGACGACCGGCAACAAGAGCGAGATGAGCGCCGGTTACGCGACGCTGTACGGCGACATGGCCGGTGGTTTCGCCGTGCTGAAGGACATCTCGAAGACATTGGTTTACCGGCTGGCGCGCTGGCGCAATCGCGCAGGCGAGGTGATCCCGGCGCGCATCATCGAACGTGCGCCGAGCGCCGAACTGCGCGCTGACCAGACCGACCAGGACAGTCTGCCGCCCTACGACGTGCTCGACGGCATCATCGAGGCGTATGTCGAGCGCGATCAGTCGCCCACCGAGATCGTCGCCGCCGGCTACGACGGCAAGGCGGTCGCACAGGTCGTGCGACTGATCCGGCTCGCGGAGTACAAACGGCGACAGTCGCCGGTGGGCATCCGGGTCACGCCGCGCGGCTTCGGCAAGGACTGGCGCTATCCGATCACCAACCGGTTCCGGCACTGACGCGCCGTTGATCGACGTGGCGGCGGCGCTCGCCCGGCCTGCCTGAATATGCGAGTCTTCCCCTGAGAGCACTTCCGTATCCCGACAGGAGCCGTCGATGAAGAAGATCGAAGCGATCATCAAGCCGTTCAAGCTGGACGAAGTGCGCGAAGCGCTGTCCGAGGTCGGCGTGAGCGGGCTGACGGTCGGGGAGGTGAAAGGCTTCGGTCGGCAGAAGGGCCACACCGAACTCTACCGCGGCGCCGAGTACGCGATCGACTTCCTGCCCAAGGTGAAGGTCGAGGTGGTCGTCGCCGACCGGCTGCTCGATGCCGCGGTCGAGGCGATCACCAAGGCGGCGCGCACCGGCAAGATCGGCGACGGCAAGATCTTCGTCTACGAGATCGAGCAGGCGATCCGGATCCGCACCGGCGAGACCGGCGAAGCGGCGATCTGACCGATCCGCAGCGGCGGGAGGCGCGAATCCCCGGCAATCGCGGGCGATTCAAGGCAGGCGCGGGCCGGTGTCGCCTAACCGCCGGCGCGCGACTTGAGCAGTACGAACACCGCGCCGCCGCCACCGTCGCGCGGCGTCGCCTCGCAGAACGCCAGCACTTCATCGCGCTGCGCGAGCCAGTTGGCGACCTTCGATTTGAGCACGGGTTCGCGGTTGCGCGAGCGCAGTCCCTTGCCGTGGATCACCCGTATGCAGCGGGCGCCGCGTTTGACGCACAGCGCGAGAAACGTCGCGAGGTGGATGCGCGCTTCATCGCGCGTCAATCCATGCAGATCGATCTCGCCCTGCACGATCCAGTGCCCGCGCCGCAGCTTGCGAAACACGAGCGGGGAGACGCCATCGCGCTTGAATGCGAGCTGCTCGCCGGTCTGGGTGTCGTACTCCCAGACGACGTGGTCGCTCAGGCTGTCTTCGAGTACCGCACGGTCATCGGCCCACCGTTGCAGGGGCACCGGACGCAGCCGCGCCGGCGCGCGCGCGACGCGGCCGGGGTCCGGGAGGGGTCGGGCATCCTTGACCGCCGCGCGGAAAAGATCGAGATCGTCCGCCACCCGTGGCGCTCCCGAGACGACAGGCAGCGCCGGCG
>JACMMK010000366.1 GCA_014379045.1 Burkholderiales bacterium | reverse complement strand
GCCGAGGTCGGACCCCGCGCGCTGCACGCTATTCCTGCCGCCCATGAGGCGTGGGTGCAGCACGCGCTCGCGCTGTTGCGCGATCCGGCGTACGGCGAGGCGACCTCCGGGGCGGTAGCGCAGGCGCAGGCTTCTGCGGAGGCGGCGCTCGACTGGGCCGCGTCGCTGCAGGGGTCGCTCACGCTGCCGATCGGGGTTTCGGTGGCGAAGGCCGCACTCGAAGTCGCGCAGGTGTTGACGCTTATCGGCACCGATCGCGCTACGCGGCTTGCGGCATTGCTCGCGTGGGTGCCGCTGGCAAGCCAGGACGCGCACGCGGCGCTGCGTCGGCACGCGGGCGATGAAGTCGCGGCGCTGGTCGAAGGCACGGCGCGACTCGATTCGATCCAGACGCTGGCCGAAGTCGGCGAAGCCGGTACCACCCCTGCGCAGCACGAAGCGTTGCGCAAGATGCTGCTGGCGATGGTGCAGGATATCCGCACCGTACTGATCAAGCTCGCCCAGGAACTGGTGGTGCTGCGCGCGTTGACGAAGCATGAAGACATCGCGCTGCGCGAACGCCACGCGCGGGTGACGCTCGATCTGTTCGCGCCGCTCGCCAACCGGCTCGGCATCTGGCAGCTCAAGTGGGAACTCGAGGATCTCGCGTTCCGGTTGTCCGAGCCCGATACCTACCGTCGGGTCGCTGCGCTGCTCGACGAGAAGCGTGGCGATCGCGAGCAGCGTGTCGACGAAGTGATGCGCATCCTGCGCGCCGATCTGGCTGCCGCCGGTATCCGCGCGCAGGTGAGCGGGCGTCCAAAGCACATCTACAGCATCTATCGAAAGATGGGGCGCAAGGGGCTCGAGTTCGGCGACCTGTACGACGTATTCGGCGTGCGCGTGCTGGTCGACGAGGTGAAGGACTGCTACGCGGCGCTGGGCCTCGTACATCACCGCTGGACGCCGATTCCGAAGGAGTTCGACGACTACATCGCCAAGCCGAAGGGCAACGACTATCGCTCGCTGCATACCGCGGTGATCGGTCCGGGCGAGCGCGCGGTCGAGGTGCAGATCCGCACCCACGCGATGCACCGGCATGCCGAACTCGGCGTAGCGGCGCATTGGGCTTACAAAGAGGGAGGGCGCTCGGCCGGGAGCGACTACGACGAGCGGATCGCGTGGCTGCGGCGCATTCTCGACTGGCGCGACAATGTGCTGACCGGGGGCGCGAGCGAAGCGGGTGCACCGGGCGAATCGCTCGGCGAGCGCTTCCGCACCGAGCTGTTCCGCGACGTCGTGTATGCGTTGACGCCTCAGGGTCGCGTTGTCGATCTGCCCGCCGGCAGCACGCCGATCGATTTCGCGTATGCACTGCATACCGAACTCGGACACCGATGCCGGGGTGCGCGTGTCGACGGCGCGATGGTGCCGTTGACCTTTCCGCTCGCCAACGGGCAGACGGTCGAGATCATCGCGGCGAAGGAAGGGGCGCCGTCGCGCGACTGGCTGAACCCGGCGCTCGGCTTCATCCACAGCTCGCGCGCGCGCAACAAGGTGCGGCAATGGTTCAATGCGCAGAATCTTGTGACCAGCATCGCGCAGGGGCGAGCCATCGTCGAGCGCGAACTGAACCGGCTGGGGATCGGCGCCTACAACCTCGACCAGTTGACGCAGCGACTCGGAATGGGCCGGCTCGACGAGGCGTTTGCAGCGATCGCGCGCGGCGAAGTGAACCAGCGGCAGTTGCAGATCGCGCTGCGCGAGCCGGTCGATGACGTGCAGCCTGCAGAGGCACCCGACATGGTGCCGATCGCACGCCGGTCGGAGGCCGGCACCAGCGCGCGAGGGGTGCTGGTGGTCGGCGTCGACAAGCTGTTGACGGTGCTCGCGAAATGCTGCAAGCCGGCGCCGCCCGACCCGATCATCGGCTTCGTGTCACGCGGGCGTGGTGTCACCGTGCACCGGCGCGACTGCTCGAACGTCGGCTACATGCCGCAGGAGCGGATGATCGAGTCGGCATGGGGTGCGTCCGACGCTGGCACGCGCTTCGCGGTCGATCTGGAGGTCGAGGCGCAGGACCGTCAGGGGCTTCTGCGCGACATCTCTGAAGTGTTGTCGCGCGAAAAGGTCAATGTGACCGGCACTCAGACCGCGTCGAAGAACGACAACGCGCGTATGCGCTTCACGATCGAGGTGCTCGACGTCGAGCAGGTGAAGCGGTTGTTGACGATAATGGGCGAGGTGAAGGGGGTGGTGCGGGTGCGGCGGCGATGATCCGTCACCCTTGTTTCCGAAGCTGGCGTCACCCTTATGCAGCGGCGACAGCGGCAACATGAATCGCGGTGAACGGCCGGTGGGAATGCTGTCCTTGACCAGCCTCAGGCTGTTCGTCGCGGTGGCCGACGAATTGAGCCTGACGAGGGCAGCCGAGCGCGAGCATCTGGTGCTGCCGGCGGTCAGCAAGCGAATCAAGGAACTCGAGGGCCTGCTCGGCGCTCAGCTGCTTTATCGATCCCGGCGGGGCGTGGTGCTGACGCCCGCCGGTCATTGCGTGATCGCGCATGCGCGCCAGATGATGGATGCCGTGGGCAGAATGCGCAACGAGGTCGCCGAGTATGCGCAGGGGGTCGCCGGATTCGTGCGCGTGCATGTGACGACCGCCTCGGTCACACAGTATTTGCCCGACGAGCTCGCGTCGTTCATGGCCGGCAATCCTCAGGTCAAGGTCGACTTGCAGGACGGCGCCAGTACCACGATCGTGCGCGCGATCGCCGACGGACGGGCCGACGTGGGCATCGTCGATAGCGCCACCACGCTGCACGGACTGCAGTCACTGCCCTATCACAGCCATCGCCTGGTCGTCGTCGTGCCGAAGTGTCATCCGCTTTCGCGCAAGCAGTCTGTCGACATCCGTGACGTCGTCGAATTCGACCTCATCGGCACACCTAGCAACAGTTCTCTGCATGCACTCATCACTCGCGCAGCCGCAGAGTCGGGGGTCACCGTGAAGTTCAGAATGCAGCTGCGGGGTCTGGACGGAATCTGCCGGATGATCAAGGCCGACCTCGGGATCGGCATCCTGCCGGCGCCTGCCGTGGTCGACAACGTCAGTTCGATGAGCCTGCTTGCCCTGCCGATCGACGGCGCCTGGGCGTCGCGCGCATCTCTGGTGTGCTTTCGCAATCGGGCCGGTCTGTCGCCCGCGGCGCGCGAGCTCGCGCAGCATCTCTCGACCGCCGCGAACCGGGCGCCTTGATCGGCTGAGGCCGGCCTGTACGTGCTTCACTTTCGGTGAAGGCAGAGCTGACGAATCGCCAATGCACCGCGTGCGATGCCCCCGTTAGACTTCGCACGAACGTGCCGGACTCGTTACCGACGCGACAGATGGAGGAGAAAAATGGCCGGACATATCTGCGCTCGGCGCTGGGTCGCACTGGCGAGCGCTGCCGGCATGCTGGGTGTCATTCAGTCGGTGCCCGCCCAGGAGCGGTTTCCTGGCCGGCCCGTCGTCGTCCTGGTGCCAAGCGCGGCGGGCGGGGGGCAGGACGTGGTGATGCGCCTGGTCGCGCCCCCGCTCGCCAAGCTGCTCGGGCAGCCTGTCGTCGTGGAGAACCGGCCGGGCGCAAGCGGCAGCATCGCCACCGCCGCGGTGGTGAAATCGAAGCCGGACGGCCACACGCTGATGGTTACATCGGCCACGCAGGGGGCACTCAACAAGCACTTCCAGAAACCGCTGCCCTATGACCCGGACAAGGATCTGGTCGCAGTCGCCGCGCTGGCTGCCGGGCCGAACGTACTGGTCATCAGCGCTGCGCTGCCGATACGCAACGTGCAGGAGCTCATCGCCTTTGCGAAGAGTCATCCTAACAAACTGACCTTTGCCTCCAATGGCATGGGCAGCGGGCAGCACATGGTGGGTGAGTTGTTCAATCAACTGGCCGACGTGCAGATTGCGCATGTCCCGTTCAAAGGCTCGGGTGAGTACTTGAGCCAGGTAATCGCGAACAATGTTTCGATGGGTTTCGCCAGCACGTTGTCGACCATTTCACTCATCAACGCCGGCCGTCTGCGCGCGCTCGGGGTGACGACCAGAACCCGCGTCGATTCTCTGCCTGACGTGCCCTCGATTGCGGAATTCAAGCCGATGTCGGAGTTCAGCTATGTCAACTGGGTCGGTCTGTTCGCGCCCGCAGCCACACCTTCGGAAGTAGTGAGCGCCATCAACAGGGCCGTTGCCGAGACTCTGCGCGACCCAGTCCTTGCGGGCGCACTGCGCGAGCGCGGCAACGACCCGGTGATCATGTCGACCGGCGAGGTGCAGGAGTATGTGCGGCAACAGGCGGCGCGAATAACCCGGCTGGTGGTCGATCGCAACATCCAGATCACCCCTTGAACAGCACTGCGGCTGCCCGACGCGGCAGGCCGCATCGGGGAGCCGCAATGACCATTGCACACCACGCAAACGTTCCCGATGACCATCGGGCGAAAGGACAACATGGCTGTGCCGACCGTTCTCACTATCCACGGCGATTCCTTTCAGATCAATGGCCGCCCGACCTACGCCGGGCACGTGCACCACGGACGGTCGATCGAAGGGCGCCTGTTCTGCGTGCGAGCCGCGCAGGCCACGTTCGATGATGAGAACTGGCCGCGAATCAAATCCTATGACGCCGGTACCGGTGTGCGCAGTTTTGCCTATCCCGATACCGGGGTGTGGGATGCCGAGCGCAACCTTACCGAGTTCTGCGCTGCGCTACCGTCGTGGAAGGCGCATGGCATCTCGGCAGTGGTGCTGTCGTTCCAGGGGGGGCGCCCGATACTCAACGTCTGGAAGAACCGCTGTGATCCGCAGCCCTGGGTCAACGTCGGCTTCGAGCGCGACGGGCGCCTCAAGCCGGAGTACGCCGCTCGAATGGGCCGATGCATTGCGGCACTCGACGAACTCGGCATGGTGGCGGTGGTCGGCTATTTCTACTTCGGGCAGACTGCGCGCCTCGAGAACGACGTCGCCGTGCAGCGGGCTATTCGTGAAGCCACCGAGTTCCTCGCCGGATTGAATCGGCGGAACATCATCATCGAGATCGCCAACGAGGTCGGGCTCGACTGGCAGACCTACCATTACCTCCAGTTCCGCAGCCTCGCTCTGGAGAACATCCATCACCACGTAAAGTACGCTCAGGATCTGTGTGACCGCGCGCTACCGGTTTCCGCGAGCCTGATGGCACCCCAGTTGCCAACGCCCGATCTCGTGCGCACCGCCGACCTCGTGCTTCCGCACGGCAATGATCTCGGGCCGGAGGGTCACGCGCGAAAAGTCCAATACATTCGCAATATGCCGGCGTACATCGAGAACCCCAAGCCGATTTTTTTCAACGAGTCATCCGCGGACGTACTGGACTTTCAGGCCGCGTTCGAGGCCGACGTGTCCTGGGGTTACTACGATCACGGCCTGAACGACTACGTCAGCGGCTTTCAGGCGCCCCCGGTCAACTGGGCCATCAACACCTATGCCAAACGCGCCTACTTCGAACGGGTTCGCGACATCACCGGGGCCGGGGGCGCAGCCTGATCGAGGTCCGTTTCCTCTTCGAGGCGTCATTTTCCGAATCGCGTCCCGGGGGCAACAGGCCGCGCGCGCGCCAGCGGTAATCGCATCCCGCGTCGGTCAATCGCCGATGAACTCGTGTGCGTTCTTGAAGTAGATCCGCTCCCGCTCGGCATCCGTCAACCCCGGCACCTTCTCGATGTTGTCGATCGGTGTCATATCGCCCATGTCGAAAGGATCGTCGGTGCCGATGACGACCCGGTCGGCGCCGACCTGCTCGATCAGGAAGCGCACGGCCTTCGGGTTGTGGGCGAGCGCGTCGAACCAGAACCGGCGCAGCAATTCCATCGGCGGGGTCTTGCAGTCGACGGAGGTGTCCGGGCGGCAACCGTGGCCCCACTGGAAGCGCCCGATATCGGCGGCGGTGAAGCCGCCGGCGTGGGGCAGCAGGAACTTAAGTTCCTTCAACTCGTCGAGCGCGCCACTGAACATAAGGTTGGCGACCATGATCGTGGTGTCGAGCGGGTTGCCGATCAGGTTGGTCAGGTAATAGCAATCCAGACGCCCGGTGGCACCGATGTTCTCCGGGTGGGTGAAGATCGACACCTTCAGGTCCTGGCAGCGCTTGAGGAACGGGCGAAACTTCTTCGAAGCGATCTCCTCGCCGACGATCGAAGTGGCGATCTCCACACCCTTGAAGCCGTAGGTCTTCACCGCATGTTCGAGTTCGGCGATCGCGAGGTCAGGGTGCTGCATCGGCACGCTGGCCATGCCGCGCAGCCGGTCCGGACGCTCGTCGACCATCTTCGCGATGCCTTCATTGACTGCGCGCACCGTGCGCACGGCGTCTTCTTCCTTCTGCCAATAGCAGAACGCCTGCGGACCGGTCGAGATGTACGAGATGTCGATCTTCATCCGGTCCATCTTGGCGACCTTGCCCTCGCCGCTGTAGTACTCCGGGTCGAGTTCGAACTGGTTCTTGCCGCGCGCATAGAAGCGCTTGCCGTCGCGGCGCACGACCTTTGCCTTGAACAGGTCGGCGTCCGGCGCTTTCTCCATCAAGTCGAGGACCGTGTCGGGCAGTACGTGGCTGTGCAGGTCAATCTTCTTCATGCGGATCTCCTCCTTGGGAAACCGGATTGTGCCGGAACGTGCGGCGCGCGGTGCCCGAACCGGTACCCGATCGCCACCGCCGCGAATCTGCGCGAAGGCCTCGACCGCGGCCGGTTCCGCCGGGTGCGATTTGCCCGCCGCTGCCGGGACTCGTACCATCGCGGCCTCACCCGGTATCACCGGGGTATGAGCGCCCGGGTCGGGTACCGTGTTCGGATCCCGTGTCCGGATAACGTAATCGGGTACCGGACGGACCCGCCGGAAAGCCGTATCGGGTCCATGCACCGAACCCAGCATCGATACAGGAGAACACCGTGCCAGTGGTCAAGCAGATCAACGTCGGCATCATCGGCACCGGCTGGTGCGGCGGCATCCGCGCCGAAGCGAGCGCGCGACATCCTCTGGTCAACGAGATCCATATCGCCGAGACGCGCCCTGAACGGCTCGCCGAGGTGGCGAAGGCGTGTCACGTCAAGTCGGCAACCACCGACTGGCAGGAGATGATCAAGAACGACGCGATCGACGCGTTCATGATCTCGGCCACCCCGGAACATCTGCACTATCCGATGGCGAAGGATTGCCTCGCGCGCGGCAAGCATGTGTTCCTCGAGAAGCCGATCGCGATCGAGCTGCACGAGGCCGACGATCTGATCCGCATCGCGAAGAAGAACGGCGTCAAGTTCACGATCGGCTATTCGCAGCGCTTCAATCCGAAGTACGTGTACGTGCACAAGTGCGCGACCGACGGCACGCTCGGGCGCCCGGTGAGCGCGCTGGTGAGCCGGCACATCGGACGCAGCCTCGGCAAGAAGATCACGGGCCGCAGCAAGCTGTCGCCGGCGGCGATGGAGGCGACGCACGACCTCGACTTCCTGCTCTGGTGCCTGTTGCCGGCGAAGCCGATCCGGGTGTATTCGCAGAACAACTACGGCGCGATGCGCGATGCGAGCGGTGCCGACGTTCCCGATACGCAGTACATCATGGTGACCATGGACAACGGCGTGTCGATCATGGTCGGCGCCGGCTGGAGCCTGCCCCCCGCGTATCCGAACTTCGCCTCGACCTGGATCGAGTTCATCGGTACCGAGGGCGCACTGATCATCGACGACACGCATCGCGACACGATGCTGAGCACGGTCAAGAACGGCATCGTCCACCCGATGTCGACGATGCCGGGCGAGTATGTCGAGCACACCTACGCCGGCCCGATGGGGCCGGAGACCGATCACTTCATCGAGGCCGCCGCGTGCGATCGCCCGGTGCTGGTGACACCCGAGCAGGCGCGCGCAGTGATGGAAGTATATTTCGCCGCCGACATCTCGGCCGAGCGGCACGAGCCGGTCAACCTGCCGCTGCCCGAGTCTCGGTAGGAGTTTCGGTAGAAGTCTCGGTAGGAGTCTCGGCAGAAGACGGCCATCGCCGTATAGTTCTGCTTCGCAGTCCAACCCCAAAGCAGGAGATCAGACATGACACAGCGCATTCCGTGCATCACCGACGAGGTCGCGAGCGACGACCAGAAGGCCCTCTTCGCAGGTTCGACCGAACTGCTCGGGCGCACCGCGAACCTGCTGCGGGTGCTCGCGCACAGCCCGCAGCTCGCACGCTGGTTCCTGCCGCTGGTGGCGGCGGTGCGCCAGCCGACCGCCGGTGCGGTCTCGCCGGTGCGCCTGCGCAATCTGGCGATCGTGAAGACGTCGTTGTTGAACGGTTGCCATTATTGAACGGAGCACAATCGAGTGCTTGGTCAAGCACTGGGATTGACGGACAGCGAGTTCGCAGCGCTGACCGACGACGCGTGGCGCGAGTCTGCCTTGTTCGACGAGCGCGAGAAAGCGGCGCTCGGATGGTCGGAGGCGATGACGCTGAACACCGCAAAGCGCGACGGCGCACACTGGAACGAGCTGCGCAGGCTGTTCGACGATGCGCATATCGTCGAAATCTCGCTGGCGTGCGCGATGTTCAACATGATCAACAGGTTGAACGATTCGTTCCGTACCGAGCTCGAGTCGGAGGAGTACAACCGGCGCCAGCATGGCGCGGTGGGTGTGACGGCCGACGCGTTGACGCGTTATGCCTGCCGCATCTGCGGTGGCACGGGCGCCGGCTGAATGAACGAAGGAAGAGCGTCTTGAAGAAGAACGCGAAGAGCATCGGTCTTGCCATCGTCGGCGCGGGTCGGGTCGGATTGATCCGCGGCGACGTGGCGACCCGGCACCCGTCGGTGGAATGGATCGGCATCGCCGAGAAGAACCCCGAGCGCGGCAAGTTGGTCGCCGAGAAGATCGGTGCGGACTTCCTCACCACCGACTATCGCGAACTGCTGCGTCGGCCCGAGGTCACCGCAGCGGTGATCTCGACCGACGAGCATCTGCATGTCGATCCGATTCTCGGCGCGTGCGAGCGCGGCATCTCGCTGATGATCGAGAAGCCGCTCGCGACCGACTTCGAAGAATCCGAGATGGTGCTGAAGGCGATCATCGAGGCCAAGCTCGATGCCGTGGTCGGTTATACGCAGCGCTTCCGCCGCCGCTGGCTGGTGACCAAAGAGAAGGTGCAGAGCGGTGCGCTGGGCGAGATCACGATGGTCACCTCGCGCGGTTTCATGAATCGCCTGGTGGCGCTGGACAATTACCGTCGCACCGACAACCCGGCGGAGATCTCGCCGATGGTGATCTCCGGTACCCACGCGCTAGACATGTGCATGTGGATGCTCGAAGCGAAAACCGCGGTCGAGGTCTATGCGCGGTCGGTGGACAAGGCGCTGAAGCCGATCTGCAACGGCATCGACGGCACCGCGTACACGATCACGTTCTCCGACGACACGGTGTACAGCGGCGTGCTGAGCTGGGGGCTGCCCGAGGTCTGGCCGGGCGCGGTTTACAGCCTGGAGGTCGGCATCATCGGCACCGAAGGCGTGCTGACCATCGACGACACGCATCGCGACATCGTGCTCGCGACGAACAACGTGCAGGGTGAAGGCTATGCCCCCGACAAGCGCCGGCATGTGGACTTCCTGACCAGCTACCCGGTCGGCGACATGGCGCTCGGCGAACTGCGCGGGCCGATGCGCGAGGAAACCGTCGACTGGCTCAATCGCGTGTCGCTCGGGTTGAAGACGCAACACGCCACGGCTGTCGAAGGCCACCACCGGTTGATGCTGACCAAGGCGATCGACCTGTCGGCGCGGTTGCGCAAGCCGGTTCCGTTGCCGATCACGGCAGGCGATATTCGCTCCTAAAATCACATGACGCGCGTGGATCCGGCCCGTACGAAGGTCGGACACGCGGACCGGCCGCGACGGCCAGGGAGGAATGATGAAGTTATTGTCGACGCGACGTTGCGGGCTGATTTCAGCCGGCGTTGCACTGGCTGCAGCAGCGACCGTTGCGACGCTGGCAGCCTCGACCACGGCGCAGGCAGCCGACGTGTTTCCGTCGCGCCCGGTGCGGATGCTGGTGCCGTTCTCGCCCGGCGGCGCGACCGACATCGTCGCGCGTCATGTGGCGCAACGGCTGGGCGACCTGTGGGCGCAGCCGGTGATCGTCGACAACCGCGCGGGCGCCTCGGGGAATATCGCCCTCGAGGCGACGATGAAGGCGGTGCCCGATGGCTACACGCTGTTCGTCGGCAATGTCACGACCAACGCGATCAATGAAACCACGTTCGCGCAGATGCTCGGCAAGCTCAAGCCTTCGCGCGATCTGGTCGGCATCACCAACCTGATCGAGATTCCCCACGTGGTCGGCGCCAACCCGCAGCTGCCGGTGGCCGACGTGAAGCAGCTCGTCGAGTATGCGAAGAAGAATCCGGGCAAGCTCAACTACGCCTCGGCCGGCATCGGCAGCTATCCGCATCTGGACATGGTGCTGTTCGCGCGCGTGATCGGCATCGACGCGACGCACATTCCGTACAAGGGCGGCGCGGGCCAGATGGTGCCGTCGTTGATCGGCAACGAGACCCAGGTCGCGTTCGTCAACCTGGGCTCGACGATCGAACACCTGCGCAGCGGCCGCTTGAAGGCCCTCGCCACCACCGCGCCGCAGCGTCTGCCGGAACTGCCGAACGTGCCGACGATGGCCGAGCAGGGATTCGCAGGTCAGGGGACGAACGCATGGAACGGCCTGTTCGCGCCGGCAGCGCTGCCCCGTCCGCTGCTCGATCGACTCTTCGCCGACACGGTGAAGGTGATGACCTCGTCCGAGATGCGCGAGATCCTTGGCCGGTCGCTGATGCAGGTGTCGGTCAGCAAGTCGCCCGAGGCCTACAGCGCATTCGTGCGCGGCGAGACCGAGAAGTGGGCGAAAGTGATCCGAGAGAACAACATCAAGATCGCCGAGTAGCGACTGGCCTGAACCTTGGAGGACGCACGATGAACGCTCGTAGGTTTTCCGCCGTCGCCATGGCGACGGCCACATCGATATTCGCCACCGGCCTCGCCGCCCAACCCGTCGATTTCAGCCGGCGTCCGGTGCGCATCATCGTGCCGTTCGCCCCGGGGGGTGCGTCGGATTTCGTGGGCCGCATCATCCAGCCGCGCCTTGCCGAGGAACTCGGCACGCAGGTCGTGCTCGACAACCGGGCGGGCGCCGCGGGCAACATCGGGGTCGAGGTTGCCGGGCGTGCGTCGCCGGACGGTTTCACCCTGTTGCTCGGCAACGTCGGCACGATGGCGATCAACCCCAGCCTGTTTCCGGATTTCCCACTGAAGCCGCTGAAGGATTTCATCGCGGTGATCCAGGTCGTGGATGTCCCGGGCGCGCTGGTCGCCAACCCGTCGCTGCCACCCAGCTCGGTGTCCGACCTCGTCGCTTACGCCAAGGCGAACCCGAACAAGCTGAACTTCGCCTCGCCCGGCTCAGGCAGCGGCAACCGCATCGAGATGGAGATCTTCATGCGCGCGGCTGGCATCCAGATGACGCACATTCCGTACAAGGGCGGCGCGGGCCCAGCCGTCACCTCGCTGCTTCAGAACGAGACCCAGCTCGGCTTCGTCACCCTGTCCTCGGCGATGAACTTCGTCAAGGCGGGCAAGCTCAAGATGCTGGGGATCGTCGCCTCGGTGCGCAACCCGGGCGTGCCGGACGTGCCGACGATGGCCGAGACCGGCTTCAAGAGCATGCGCACCGGCTCCTGGCAGGGGGTGTTCGTGCCGGCGGGGACGCCGCGACCGGTGGTGAACCGGCTGTTCACGGCGATGCAGAAGGTGATGGAGCATCCGGACGTTCGCCGGCGCCTGAACGAAGGTGGTGCGGAAGTCGTGGTCAGCCGGTCGCCCGAAGAGTTCACGGCTTTCGTCAAGGTTGAGAACGAGCGCTTTGCGCGCGCGATCAAGGACGCGGGCATCACCGCCGACTGACTATTCTGGCAGCGCGAAGATTTCCGCGACGGCCAGGCGCAGCGACGCGAAGCCCTCCAGTTCGAGGTAGTCGCCCGGCCGCTTGTCGACGACCCGCGTGTACGCCCCGCCGTCGAGCAGATCATGGCAGCGCACGAGCTGATGTCCGATGTCGACCAGCCACATCGCAGGCACGTCGTGCCGTGCATAAAGCGGCAGCTTCACCCGGCGGTCGAACGCGAGCGACGAATCGGCGACTTCGATCAACAACAGCACGTCGGCAGGATCCGGGGTCTCCTGACGGCGCCAGGAGTCGCGACGCAGGATGGCGAAGTCCGGCTGTGGCTCGGAGAGCGGCCGCAAGACCACCGGGTTCTGCACCGAGACGATCGCGTCTTCGCCGAATGCCAGCACGAGTCGGCGTGTGAGTACGTTGACCGCATGCGCATGCGGCCAGCCGATGGGTGGCATGGTGATCAACTCCCCTTCGATCAGTTCGACGCGTTCCTCCGGGCCGAACACGCCCGCCTCAGCCATCAGGTGATACTCGTCGACGGTGATCGGGCGGCGTGACCGCGGCAGGGTGGCGCTCATCGAACTATCGTGATCGTGGTGGGGCGGAGATCGGAAGGACAAGTAATGACGGCAATGGTCGATACGTCCGGCACGCAGAGGTACGCCTGGCGCCGGTTCGCGGTGCTTGCATCGACCGTGAACAATGTCTCGCGCGCGGCGGCGGTGCAGAAAGAACGCGCCGCATTCCACACGCTAACCGGCAGTGCGCACCGAGGCAAGGGCTTTCCGGCGTAGCGGGTCCGCCGTCGGGGCGACTGCCAGCACCGGCACTTGCGCGTCGACGTTCTTCGCCAGTTCGTCCAGGAACGCCGCGGCCGCCGGCGGAGGAGCACGCCGCGCCGCTTCGATGACGACGAGGTCTAGGTTGAACGGGGGCTCGGCCAGCGGGCAGACCGACAGCGAACCGTCGGCGATCTCCGGCGCCATCATCACCCCCGGCAGGATCGCCACCCAGTCGCCGCGTCCGATCATGTCGAGCGTGCCGTACATCGAATCGAGCTCGAGACGCTGCGCGATCGATGCGCCGTTCGACGCCAGCCAGCCCTCGATCCGCTGCCGGCGCGTGTTGAGCGCGCCGGGCAGCATCAGGCGGATGTCCTGAAGTTGCCCAGGCTTTACCGGGGCACACGACGGATACCGGCCGTCGGCGCGCGACACCAGGAGCTCCGGCGTGCGCGCCAGGAAGCGACTGCGAATGCCGACCGGTGCCTCGAACGCCGGCACGATCGCGAAGTCGAGTTCGCCGGTACGCAGCAGTTCGGTCAGTGCACCGCTGTAGGCCTCGGTCACGCGCAGCGTCACCTGGGGATGCTGGGTGCCGAACGTCGCCAGCGCGGGCGCGAGGCAACACCGGGTCAGTGACGGCATCAAGCCCACGCGTACTTCCCCCGACAGCGCCGCGCCCACGCGGCGTGCGTCCTGCCCGGCCTGCTCGAGGGTGGCGAGCAGATCGATCGCGCGACGGTAGTAGGCGGCACCGGCCGGCGTCGCCACCACCTGCGACGGTGAGCGTTCCAGCAACTTCACGCCGAGTTCGTCCTCGAGCGCGCGGATTCGCTGCGAGACAGCGGGCTGAGTCGTGTGCTCCCGTGCCGCCGCCCGGGAGAAGGAACGCTCTTCATAAGCCGCCGTGAACAGACGGATTGCAGTCAGCGAGGGCATGGGCGTCTGCGCTCCGTGCAGATCAGGACGGATCGATGATAACGGAACCTGATCGAACACATTACGAATGATCATTTGGCGTAATGCGTCGCGGGCGCTAGAGTGGCGCACTTGATCCACTGCGCCAGTTCAGCGCAGACCCAGGAGACCCCATGACCCGCCTCGACCTGATCGGTGATTCTGCGCAGCGTCAACTGCGCGATGCGTTTGGTCGATTCGCCACAGGGGTGACCGTGATCACGGGCCTACTGCACGACGGGCGGCGCACCGGTCTGACGGTCAACTCGTTCACGTCGCTGTCGCTCGAGCCGGCGATGATCCTGTGGAATCTGCGCTCGGGGTCGCCTTCCGAAGCGGCTTTCGAAACGGGTCGTGCGTTCGCTGTGAATGTGCTCGCTACCGGTCAGCAGGAGATCTCGCAGCGTTTCTGCCGTCCTGCCGAGGACAAGTTTGCCGGGTTGGATGTCGACGAGGGCATCGACGGCGTGCCGCTCCTCGGCGGTAGCCTCGCCGCGTTCGAATGCCGGGTAGAGAATACGGTCACCTGCGGCGACCATCGGATCGTCATCGGTCGCGTCCTAACCGCGCACTATGGCGACGGCGAGCCACTGATCTACAGCCAGGGCCGCTATTGCACCGCGGCGGGTCTCGCGGCTTGATCGCGGCACGGTGATCGTCGCGTAGCAACACCTTTGATTCCTCGCTAGTCCTCTCGGAGATTCGCGCATGAAACTGTCGACATTCATGATGCCGGTGCATCCCACGACCAAGTCCTGGCCACTGTCGCTGAAGGAAGATCGCGAGGCGATCATCCTGGCCGACCGGCTCGGCTATGCCGAAGCCTTCGTCGGCGAACATGTCACCGACGCGGCCGAAACGGTGACCTCGTGCATGATGTTTCTGGCGAGCCTCGCGCACGACACGAAGCAGATCAAGCTCGGCACCGGCACGATCAACATGCCCAACAGCCATCCGGCGAACGTCGCTGCGCAGGCGGCGATGCTCGACAACCTGCTCGAAGGCCGCTTCATCATGGGCATCAGCCCCGGCGGGTTGATGTCGGACGCCGAAGCATTCGGCAACTACGGCCGCGATCGCAACGCGATGTTCGTCGAGGCGATCAACATGGTGCTCGACATCTGGAAGGGTGAGCCGCCGTACAACCTCAAGGGCCAGTTCTGGGAAGTCTCGACCGAGAAGACGATGATCCCGGAGATCGGCCAGGGGTTCATCCTGAAGCCGTTCCAGAAGCCGCATCCGCCGATCGTCGGGACCGTCGTCGCACCCTTCTCGAAGGGTGTCATCGCGATGGCCGAGCGCGGGTGGAAACCGATCTCGGCGAACTTTTTGCTGCCGCAGTGGGTGAAGACGCACTGGGACAGCTACGTCGAGGGCAAGAAGAACATCGGCCAGGTCGCCGACCCCGCCGACTGGAGCGTCGCCAAATGCATCTTCGTTGCCGACGACGACGCGACCGCGGCGCGCTACGGTCAAGGCGAGCAAGGACCGTATCATTTCTACTTCAAGCAGCTGATCCGCAAGCTGGTCGGCTTCGGCAATCGCGGCAACCTGTTCAAGGCGGATCAAAGCCTGCCCGATTCGATGATCACGCCCGAATACGTGAACAGCAAACTGACGCTCTCGGGGACGGTCAACAGCGTCGTCGACCAGATCCTCGCGTTCCGTGAAGAAGTGGGCGACTTCGGCACGCTGGTCTATGCGTGCCAGGACTGGATCGATCCGAAGCTCGGCAAGCGCTCGATGGAACTGATGGCCGAGAAGGTGATGCCGGCGGTCAACGCCGCGATCGCATCGGGCCGGTCGGCCCGGCCTGCCGAAGCCGCCAGGGCCGCATGAGGGGAATGACGAGATGATGAACGTTGCCGTCGTCGGCATGGGATGGTGGGGCAAGATCATCGTCCCGCTGCTCAAGACCAGCAGCAAGCTGGCAGTGAACACGGTGGTCGAGGTGAATCCGGCGTCGATCGCCGACTTCGCGCGCGAGCACCGCGTCGAGGTGGTGTCGGAGTTCGCTGCGGTGTTGAAGGACCCGTCGATCCAGGGGGTCGTGCTGTGCACGCCGCACACCCAGCACACCGACCAGATCGTTGCCGCCGCGGCCGCGGGCAAGCATGTGTTCTGCGAGAAGCCGTTGTCGATGACGCGTGCCGATGTGTTGCGCGCGGTGGCGGCGGTGGAGAAGGCCGGCGTCGCCCTGGCGGTCGGCCACGAACGTCGGTTCGAGCCACCGATCGTCGAGATGATGAAGATCGTCAAGTCGGGCGTGCTCGGCAAGCCGTTGCAGGTCGAAGCGAACTTCAGTCAGGACAAGTTCCTGACGCTTGCCGCCGACAACTGGCGGCTGTCGGGCAAGGAGGCGCCGGCCGGTCCGATGACCGCCACCGGCATCCATCTGCTCGACCTGTCGGTCGGTGTGTTTGGCGAGGCCGATCACGTCTATGCGAGCGTCAAGCAACTCGGCAGTCATCTGTCCAATGGCGACACGCTGGCGATCCTGGTGTCTTTCAAGAGCGGCGGCCATGCGCTGATCAGCGCGATCCTCGCCACGCCGTTCGACGGGCGCTTCGCGATCTACTGCAACGAAGGGTGGATCGAGGTGCGCGACAAGACGCATCCGGAAGCGCCCGAGGGCTGGACGATGACGCAGTGCTTTCGCGGCGGACGCCGCGAAGTGCGCGAGTTTCCACCGGTCCCTGGTGTGCTCGCCAATCTCGAGGCCTTCGCCGATGCAGCCGAGGGGCGTGCGCCGTATCCGGTCCCGCGCGCGCAGATGGTCGCGAACATCTCGGCGCTCGAGGCGATCTTCAAGGCGACGAAGAGCGGGGTGGTGGAGAAGGTCGAGGGGTGACATCCGCGTGCGCGTGTCGTAGCCGCGCGGACTCAGCGCTCCCAGTCCGGGGTCTTGTCGTCCGGTTTAGGCAGGCCCGGGCAGGTCAGCCGGTACGGGATTTCGCCGAGTTCGCGTGTCCACTCGCGCGTGGTGAGGTTGCGTGAAACGAGTCGGCACGCTGCGGTGACCAATTCTGCAGGCTGCAGCGCATAGAGATTGTCGGCCAGCAGAAAACGCCCGTCGGGACTGAATTGCAAAGTGCGTGACTCGCGCTGCAGATCGAAACGCACGGTTTCCGCGTGGCTCTCGCCGCCGAGCGGCCAAACCTGCACGGCGTGTCGGATCTCGCGCTCGGGCGGACGCCAGGCGATAACGGCGGCCAACTGGCGCTGCGCGGGGTCGGTGGCTACGGCGATGACGTCTCCGAGATGTTCGAATGTCTGGGTCGGTCTCCACGGCTGCAGTTGCACCACGCGCAGGCGTTGATTGCCGCGCACGATCATCGACCGGTCGTCGGGCGTGAAGCTCAGCCGGATCTCGTCGGGCCCACCTGCTACCGCTTCGTCGAGTTCGCCCACACGTTGGAGCGACGGAAGCGTCCACACAGTCTGTTGCTTCCAGCCTGCCAAGGCGACATGGCCGCCGCGCGGGCTTATGGCGAGCTGGCCCGGATCACCCGAGGGCAGAACGACCGTGGCGCGCTCGGCAAGCCCAGGCATCGACAGCAACTGCAGCCGCCCGGCCGATACGACCACGAGGTCGCCGCTACCGGGCACGAAGCGAAATTGGGTTTGCTTCGCGGGCCGTCGCGCGGATTCGCGGCCGCTGTCGATGTCGAACACGACGAGGTCCTCGCCGCAGCGCAACGCCACGCTGCGCTCATCACGACTTACGACAAGATCGCGCGGCCTCGCGCACGCAGCGCCAAAGCCGACTATCTGCCAGTCTGCACTGCGCCTCAGCTGTGAATCGCGGTCCCGATGATTCAGCGTCAGCCAGCGCGCCGTGCCTGAAAAGGCCATCGAGGCGCCTGCGAAGAAACCTTTTTCTTCGAAGGTCTTCTGCCCTCTGATCGTCGAGTGGATCTGCAGGCCGTTCCCGTCGCCTAGCGCAAGCCATCGGCAACCTGGTGCGAAAGCCACGCCGCGTGGACTGCTCGTTCTATAGAAAATCTCTTGTTGCTGTCGCACGCTCTTTGCGTCGATCGTCACAGCGTTGGCCGTGAACGCAACAGCCATCGTGTTGCTGTTGGCGTCGACACACGTGTCGAGCGGTGGCAGAGAATCCTTGAATCTGGACAGCTGTAACGGCACCGACTGCGACTCGGTCCGCCAGAATCCGACATGCATGGACTGCTCGGCGGTAACGAGGCGGCCCGCCACGATGTCGGCCCAGACGACCGGGCCCACGTGGCTGGCGCGCATGCGCTCGACGCCGGTCCAGGGATCCCAGACCCGAACGGTGCGGTCGGTGCTGGTCGAGACGAGCGTCGCCGTGTCCGCAGTTGAAGGACGCATGTCGAGTCGCAGGTGCGTCACTTCGGCGGCATGGTCGGCGATCCACATCACGCGGGCACTCGTCACGTCCCACACCCGGACACGGCCGTTGACGGTGCCGGTCGCCAGGCGCTCGATGCTTCGGTCGAAACTGAGGGCGTGCACCGGCGACTCATGGTCGAGTCGCGCATGCAGTTTCCAGTCTGCGGTGTTGAACAGGCGGATGTCGCGTTGCTCGAGGTTGGTTGCGGCCAGGTAGCGACCGTCGGAGCTGAAGGCCAGAAATCCCACGCAGCAGCGCGACCAACGGGAAGCGGCGCCGCTCTCCTGTCCGACCACATGCGCAAGCGCTTTGCCTTGAAGATTCCAGACGCGCAGGTCGCCCTCGCTGTCGAGCGCGACGAGCCGCGTGCCGTCCGGATCGAATGCCACGGCGACGGCGTCGTTGGGGATACGCAGTCTCAGCGGTTCGCCCCAGCCGGCTGTGTTCCAAAGCACGACCCCACGGGGACAGGCCACTGCGAGGTGCGACGCAGTCGAGGAAAACCGCAACGCGTGCACGTCGCAACTGTCATCCGTGATCTGTTGCGCGGGCCCTTCCGGACGTTCGTCGACGATCCTCAGCCCCTCTCGTCGGACACCTGCAGCAACGATGCGGCCGACCGGCGCTACGGCGACCTGCTCGATACGACGACCGAGCTCATACGACGTTTCAACGCGCATCTCGGCGAGGTTGAAGCGACGCAGCACACCGAGCCGGTCCCCGATCGCCAACCAGGCTCCCTCACCTTGCGTTGCGAGTGGTTCGACGATGCCGCCGTGCGTCAACGCGCCGATACGCGGTGCCATCACCCTCAACGCACGCCGGAGCACCTGGTCTGCCTCGACATTGGGCAGCAGGTTCATCGACTCGGCGGCCAGCAACACCGCTTTCTGTGCCAGGCCCGGGTCGCTGCCTTGCAGGAACTCGGCGCGTGCCGCGAGCTGTCTGGCCTGCGCTGCGCGGCGTTGACGCACGGCCTCGTCGCGTTGTGCAACGGCCTCGCGCTCGGCAGCTTCGGCCGCCAGGCGCTGTTGGGTCTCGGCCGAACGTGCGGTTTCGGCAGCCAGCCGCTGCTGCGTCTCGGCCGCCTGAGCGGTTTCGGCTGCAAGCCGCTGCTCTGTCTCGGCGACTTGTGCGGCGCGCGCCTCGACGGTGCGCTGCTCGGCGATGCCGCGCTGTTTCACGGCGAACCCCTCCTGCTCCTTCGCCGCCCGTTCGTTCATCTGGGCGGTACCGCGTTCGACCACCGCCCAGATCGCCAACCCGACGGCAATCACGAATGCACCGGCGACCGCGCCGAGCAGTGATCGCTGCCGGCGGGTCGCGGACTGCCGACTGTGCCGAATGTATTCCGCCTGCAGCGGAGTGGGTGTGGGCTCGGTATGCGCTGCGGCTTCGCCGAGCCAGCGCTCGGCGTCGGTGAGATCGGCACCGCGGAGCAGGCCGCTGTCGTCGCGTCTGCGTGCGGTCCATTCCGCCGCGCGCACGATCAGCCGGGTGTGGGCGCGTGCCCAATCCAGATCCGTGTCCAGCCCTGTGATCAGGCGACGAAGCGCTTCCGCGAAGTCATCGGTCGGGCGCATCAGCACCCAGTTCAGGCGCGCCAAGGCTTCGGGGACACTGCTGTCGGGGGCGTCGGCGCAGACCACGGGGATCAGACGCTTGCCCTGGGCCGCGGCGTGATCGAGTTCCAATCGGCAAACGCGAGACGCCACCCAGGCCGGGCTGATCACGAAGATCGAGGCGTTGGCGGCATCGATGGCGCGATAGATCTCGGCCAGCCATTCCGCCGTCGGCGGAATGCCCTGCCAGTCGACCCACGTCTCGTGCTGCGCCGCTGCGAGAGACTCGTGGAGCTCGCGTACGAACGCTCCGTCGGCGCGGGCGTAGGAGATGAAGACGTCGGCCACGGCGTGGCGTGTATCCTAGGTTGGCGCCACTGAAAACTCGGCCAGACGCAACTTCCGACCGATTCCTGAGTTCAGGTGCCTGCCTCTAGAACCCAGCGACCTTCCAGGTTCCGGCGACGTTCTCGAGCGTCACGAACCAGGAATTGCGCTTGGTCTCGAAGCTGACCAGGCCACGTTCCTTATGCATCTGAACGTATTTGATGATGCCGCGCAGCTCTTTCCGATCGGCAGGAAGATCGCCGAGCATCTCCTTGGTGTTCTGCTGGAAGTCGGGCGTCGGCTTCTTCATTTCCTGCTGAAGTCGCTCGCCCTGTTTCGTCGTGGTGAGCTGCATCATGGTTTTTAAGTCCGACGCACGCAGGGCCGTCAGAAAATTCAGCACGATGTCCGCTTGAGGACTGCTGCGCGCGGGTTCGCCGGTGAGGGAAATGTCGCCGTCCTTCTTCATCTGAGCGATCGCGTCGCACGGGATGACCGAGAAGATGATGGCGGCGGCTGCCATTGCGCCGTAAACAAGTGATGCATTGCTTGGTTCGAGCGACGTTTTCACCTTACCTCCCGGTTGCGTGGAAGTGAAAATTGCCAGCGAGTTGAACGATCTCGGACGCACGTTGTGGACGATTCGTGTGGTCGAGCACGTGCACTGCGATGCTGAAAGCTGTTAGACAGCGCTTTCTTTCTTCGACTTGCCTAGCCTGGAGTGTCTCGGGGGCTTGGGTCAAGCGTCTCGAACCGGACCAGGTCCAGGCGTTGACTACAGTGAACGGAGCCTTACTGGCACGGACCCTTACTGATAACTGGCTTCGGAGCGGACCACATCCACGCGGTTGAACCCGTGCGTGCGGAGGAATGCGCCGACGTCGATCGGGTCCGAGGTATGCTTGGGACCGAGGACCACCGTCGTGATCGGCTGGCATTCCGGGGCAAGCAGGAACTTCAAGTAGGGTACCAATCTGTTTCGATCCGGCCGATGTGCGTAAGCGCCGGTAATGCCCCGTGTGCGGATGGTGTGTAGTCGCCATTCACGTTCTTCTCGAAAAGCGGCCGACTTCAGCAGATACAAAGTGGGAATGAAGCGGAACAGTTCCCAGTACAGCGGGTCCGCAATGTCCCGCATCCAACCTTGGTCATCTGCTGCCCCTGCTGCAATCCACGGCGCCGCGTCGGCTTCGGCGGCGGCGGACGAGCCTGCTTCGCGATAACGACCTCGAACGCGTTGATACATGTCTTCGAGTAGCGTCAGGTGCTCGGGCTCGCTGTATACCACTTTGTCGAGCGCCAGATGCCGATACTCCGGCCCCTCGGCATCGCCCACGGCACGTTCCAGATACCCGCGATCGAAACCGATCGAGAGGCCACTGGCATCTGCAGCATAGGCGCGCCACTGGCTCAACAGGTCACCATCTTCGGACAGGCAGAACCCAAGCCCGTCATAGGTGTCTTCGATATTGCGAATCTCGGCCTCCAACTGCGCGATACGGTCAGGCGTCACATCGTCCCGTTGGGCAAGTTTGCCCAGCGCCTTGCTGATGAGTCGCCCTTCGAGGCGATCGTTGGACAGGCTAAGGGAGGAAAGCCAGATAGAACTGTTCTGGATGATCGAATGAAACGTCGATGTAGGGCAGTAATGGAAGAGCGTTTCCACCCGTGGCACTGACGTCATCGATCACGACCTTTCGCTATCGCACTCGCAGCAGCGGGACAGTGGGTCTGCGCATCCTCGTCACTGTCCTGCCCAAGCCCAGAAATCAAGGGTCATCGCACATCCCGCCACCGGATGAGACGGCACCTGAACCGCAGAATACGGAATGCCTCGTACTCCAGCTACGTACTCCCATATCGCCAACGCATCGCGGAAGTCAGACAGGTCGGTATGGAACTGAACCGCACGCGTGATCGCCGCGGCCGAGGTGCCGCCCGCCTCGCAAATCCGGATCGCATGCCGTAGCAGCGTGGCCATCTCGGCGCGAGCAGGCGTGCCGAGGTGACGCAGGGCACGCGCGCCGCTGATCGATGCGTCGGCGCCCACGTGATCGCACGCCATCAACCCGGAGGCGAACAGCAGATTGCCGGCCGCCACGCCCGGGGCCCCGAAGCACGCTTGCTCCGGTATGTCGACATCGAGCACCCGCTTCGACGCCGACACGCCGTCGCGCAACGCGACCAGGTTGATTTCGAGGCTGCCGTCGACCAAGCCGAAGTCCCTCGTGTGCACGATCGTCAACGCGACCTGGCGCGTGCCGAAGCGGTCGTTCCATACTTCGAGGAAGTGCGGCAGATCTTCGGCGTGGCGCAGGTACGCCTGCGCCTTGAGTGCACCCTTCAGCGACGCACCCGCCGCCTCCAGCGCGGGCGCGAGCCGGTGGTCGATCACGTACTCCGCCTGCTTCCGTGCCTCGTGCCCGCCCCAGCGGCTGTGTGCCGGTACATGGGCGCGCGCGTCGGGGCCGTCCGGGCCGCGCGCCATCTGGCCGGCGACGAACACGAAGTCGCCGACGACTGCCGCCGGCACGAAACCCGACCACGTCGGCGCGGTCACCAGAGGGGGATCGACGCGGCGCGGTTCGAGGCCGCTGCCGGGGATCACCGCGATCAGGTTCGCCGCGATGTCGGCGTCGTCGACCAACAGCCGATCCATCACCACCGAGGTGCTCGGCGGGATGTAGTCGCCGAACGCGGCGCGGCGCGCGCGATGGTACGGGTCGACCGCCTTCCACGTCGGGTAGTACTGGTCGAGGCGCACCGTATTGGCGAACGAGGTTCCGGCGGCGGTCAGCATCGACTTCAATCGCTGCGCGATGAAATCGCCCTCGCGTCGATGGCGTGGCAAGCCGTGCAGAGCGAGTCCGGGCTCGCCGAGGACCTCGGGCGCGAGGCCGGTGGCATAGTCGGTCGCCTCGATGCCGTTGATGAATACCCATGGGCCGGCCTTGACGCATGCCGCATGCGCGAGGCCCGAATAGGGCAGGGGAAAGGACTGCAGCGTTTCGATCGGCACTACGTCTCCTAGATGCAGGGGTGCGCTTCCTGATTCGCGCGAGGCGCCGATCCGCGAGCGGACGCGGCTAGCTGTCTATCTTGACCTTCGCCTCGCGGATCACGCGCTCCCAGCGCTTCGTTTCGTCGAGCATGAACGCGCGGAAATCACTGAGCTCGCTGGTCGGAGGGTCGACCCCGAGCGTGGCCAGGCGTTCGCGCACATCGGGTAACGCGAGCACCTGTGCGAGTTCGCGTTGCAGCCGTGTCGTCACCGCCGCGGGCAACCCGGCGGGCGCGGCGACGCCGTAGAAGCCGATCGATCGGAATCCGGGAAACCCGGCTTCGGCGACCGTCGGGGTGTCCGGGAAGCCGGCGATGCGCCGCTCGCCACCGGCCGCCAGCAGTTGCAGACGGCCGGACTTCACCAGCGGGGCCGCCGAGGGCAGATTCACGAACATGTAGTCGACGCGGCCTGCCATCAGGTCGTTCATCGCAGCGGCGCTGCCATTGAACGGCACATGCGTCGCGCGGATGCCGGTGACCTGGTTGAACAGCTCGCCCGACAGATGCGGCCCGGACCCGACGCCGACCGATGCGAAGTTGACCGCGTCGGGACGACCCTTTGCCCATGCGATCAACTCGCGCGCCGATCGGGCCATCACCTTCGGCGCCGCCACCAGAATGTTCGGAGCAGTGCCGATCAGACCCACCGGGGCGAAGTCAGTCACCCGGTACTGCGGCTTCTCGTGCAGGCTGACGAGAAGCACGAAGGGCGCGCTCACGAACGACATCGTGTAGCCGTCGGCAATCGCGCGCGCGCCCAGGCCGTAGGCGAGCATGCCGCCGCCGCCCGGACGCGGGTCGACGACGATCGGTTGCCCGAGCGCCTCCGACCACCGGGCGCTCACCGCGCGCGCGATCGTGTCGGACACGCCGCCTGCGGGAAAGTCGATGATCCAGCGGATCGGCTTCAGCGGATAGGTCGCGGCACCACCCGTTTGCGCCTGCACGGTGCCAGGCGACGCGATCGCTTCAGCAAGCACGATGGCGAGGACGATACGTGCGTTCATCTTCCGCTTTGGAGGGCCGGACCGGGCGTCAGGTCCGAAAGTATTGCACACGCCATTCGTGGCCGCAGCGCGACCGGCGTCGATCGGGTGCACCGAAGTCGGCGACACCCATCCATACCGCCTGTGAATGCAATAAGATCGGCGGGTCGTTGGATGAACAAGAGTCGTCGTCGCGTTTGCGTCGTGCGGTGCGCTTGCAGCCGACGCTCACAAGGCCGCGGGCGATGCCTCCGCGCGCCGTCGCCAAAGGAGATCTTCGATGCATCGAGCGGAGATCGCGACATGAACTACCTTCGGATACCCCGGCTTGCGCTTTGCGTGGCACCGCTGTTCGCAGCGAGCGTGCCACTGCATGCGCAGTCGCCGGGCGCAGGTTTCCCGTCGAAGCCGGTGCGCATCATCGTGCCCTGGCCGGCCGGTGGCGGCACCGACTTCGCCGCGCGCGTGATCGCGCAGAAGATGTCCGAACGAACGGGCCAGTCGTTCATCGTCGACAACCGTGCGGGTGCCGCGGGAAACATCGGCGCGGAGGCGGTCGCGAAGGCGGCGCCCGATGGCTACACGATGCTGCTGGCGATCACCAGCGTGTCGATCAATCCGGCACTCGTGGCGAGGATGCCGTTCGACATCGTCAAGGATTTCGCGCCGGTGACGCTGGTCGCACGGGCACCGATGGTGCTCGCGGTGCATCCGGTGCTGCCGGCTTCCAACGCCCGGGCGAACTGAACTTCGCGTACTCGGGCGCGGGCACGACGATGCAGGTCTCGGCCGAGATGTTCAATCTGGTGTCCGGCATCCGCACCGTAGGCATCGCGTACAAGGGCGGCGCGCCGGCGGTGGCCGATCTCGCCGCC
The DNA here is from genome assembly GCA_014379045.1 of Burkholderiales bacterium. Taxonomy (GTDB): domain Bacteria; phylum Pseudomonadota; class Gammaproteobacteria; order Burkholderiales; family CAIKXV01; genus CAIKXV01. The sequence continues at coordinate 2,156 of JACMMK010000366.1, read as the reverse complement.
GGACATGTGCAGTTCGCGTTCCCGACCTTGCCGTCGGTGTTGCCGTTCGTCAAATCCGGTCGTGTGCGCGCAATCGCGGTGAGCACGGCGCAGCGTTCGGCGCTGCTGCCCGAGGTGCCGACGATGATCGAGTCGGGGGTGAAGGATTTCGATTTCGCCGAGTGGTACGGGCTGTTCGTGCCGGCGGGCGTCGCGGCCGACATCGTGCGTCGCCTGAACGAAGAAGCGGTGGCGGTGCTGCGCCAGTCCGACGTACGCGAGCGCTTCGCGGTCCAGGGACTCGAGGCGCTCTCCGGCACGCCCGAGCAATTCGGTGAACTGGTGCGGCGCGACCTCGCCCGCTTCGGCGACGTGGTTCGTCGTGCCGGCATCAAGGTGGAGTGAACTGAATTGCGTTGCAATCCGGTCAAGCCAGTAATTGCTGTATTCGTCTGCGCAGTCGTAGCGTCGCCGCTCACTGCGCACGCGCAGTCGCCTGCGGCATCGATCCTTTACCCGACCCGTGCGATCCGCTATGTCGTCGCGTTCGCGCCCGGCGGCCTCAACGACATCCTGGCGCGCGTCCGCGGACAGAAGATGAGCGAAGCTTCGAACCACGCGGTGATCATCGACAACCGGCCCGGCGCCGGCGGCAACGTCGGCGCCGAAGTCGTCGCGCGAGCGACGCCCGATGGCTACACGATCCTCAACATCAGTCTGGCGCACGCGATCAACGCCACGCTGTATCCCAAGCTCGCGTACAGCGTCGTCAATGACTTCACCCCGTTCGTCTACACCGCGTCCTCGTCGCTGCTGGTCGGCGTTCACGCGGCGCTGCCGGTGAAGAGGCGTCGACGTCGGCGGCGGCACTCCGCAACAGTTCGATACGTTCCTGCGCGCCGAGGTCGAGCGCTGGGGAAAGGTCGTGAAGGAGACCGGCACCCGCGTCGAGTGAAGCGGGCCGGCACTGCGTGTAAGGTTGAGGCTGCGTCTCGACGCCTTGGGTGCGCAGCCCGCGCTTCGACAGCGACGAAACGATCGCGCGGGTATCGTCGCGAACAGACGACGTAACCGATGGCGACGTGGGCGATGACGACCGAACGACGATGATGGAACGATGATGGCGGGATACTGGATCGGTATCGACACCGGTGGCACGTTCACCGACCTCGTCCTGGCGGAGCCTTCCGCCGGACGCTGGGAGTATCACAAGGTCCCGACGCGCACCGCGGATCCGGCAGCCGGCATCCACGACGGCATCCGGGAACTGCTGGCGCAGTCCGGGGTCGCCGCGGAGGAGGTCGAGTTCCTGGTGCTCGGCACGACGCTCGCGACCAATGCCGTGCTCGAGGGCAAGTGGGCGAAGACCGGCCTGATCACGACCGAGGGCTTCCGCGACGTGATCGAACTCGCGCGTCAGCGCCGGCCCGACTACTTCAACCTCGACAAGGTGAAGCCGACGCCACCGGCCGCGCGCGACTGCCGGATGGAGGTGCGCGAGCGGGTCGACGTCGAGGGCCGGGTCGTCGTCGCGCTCGATGAGCAGGGCGTACACGACGCGGTACACACGCTGCGCGCCGCAGGCGTGCAGGCGGTCGCGATCTGCTTCCTGCACTCGTACCAGAACCCCGCGCACGAGGTGCGCGCGCGCCAGATCGTCGAAGCGGCGTGGCCCGGGGTCGCGGTCTGTGCCTCGGTCGAAGTGCTGGCCGAGTTCCGCGAGTTCGAACGTTGCGCATCGACGCTGGTCAACGCGAGCCTGATGCCGATCATGGCGAACTACCTCGACCGCTTCGAGGCCGGCGTGCGTGCGCTGGGAGTGCCGCGGTCGCCGCGCGTGATGCAGTCCAACGGCGGCGCGGTGACCCCGGCGGCGGTCAAGCGACTGCCGATCAACACGTTCTTTTCCGGACCCGCCGGCGGCGCGATCGGCAGCGCGCGGCTGGGGCAACGGATCGGGGTCGCCGACATGATCACCTTCGACATGGGGGGCACCAGCACCGATGTCTGCCTGATCAAGGCGGGTGAGCCGGCCAAGAAAAGCCAGCGCGAGATGGGCGGCTACCCGGTGCGCACACGGACGCTCGACCTGCACACGATCGGCGCCGGCGGGGGCAGCATCGCGTGGATCGATGCGGGCGGGCTCCTAAAGGTCGGGCCGCGCAGCGCGGGCGCCG
>JACMMK010000040.1 GCA_014379045.1 Burkholderiales bacterium | reverse complement strand
CTCGATGCGCTGGCTGCCGCGCGTTTCGGCGGCCTCAGCGCCGTGCGCTACGTCGGGCGCAAGCCGATCGCTGCATGGCGCGGCACGCGCGCGGTCGAGACCATCGATCTCGAACGCATCGACGCAGCCACCACGGTGTTCGAAGGCAGTGCGCGCGAAGCAGCGCTTGCGTTTCCGCAGAACGCCAATGTCTGCGCCGCGATCGCGCTGGCCGGCATCGGCTTCGATGCGACCAGCGTGCGCCTGGTCGCCGATCCGCTCGCGCGCGGCAACGAGCACGAGATCGAGGCCGAGGGCGGCTTCGGCACGCTGCGCTTCAACGTCGTGGGCAAGCCGCTTGCCGAGAACCCGAAGACATCGAGCCTCGCGGCGTACAGTCTGCTGCGCAGCCTGGTGTCACCGGCCGCGTCGATCGCTATCGGATAGATGGCCGTTCATGCAGTCGTCGGCGTCGATCTCCCGAAGTGGGGCAGGCGCTGTTTCCCGAAGGTCGTGGAGGAGAAGAGATCATGAAGCCGTACCGCATTCTGATCATGGGGGCGTCTTACGGATCGTTGCTCGGCACCAAGCTGGCCCTGGCCGGGCACTCGGTCAATCTGGTGTGCCTGCCGGCCGAGGTCGAGGCGATCAACCGCGACGGTGCGCGCTTGCGCATGCCGATCCGGGGTCGCGAGGCGCTCGTCGAGATCGATTCCCGCAACGCGCCCGGTCGCCTGACGGCGGCAGCACCGGACCTCGTACGCCCGATCGATTACGACCTCGTCGTGCTCGCGATGCAGGAGCCGCAGTACCGCTCGTCCGGGGTGCGTGAACTGCTCGCGCGCGTAGGCGAGGCGCGCGTGCCGTGCATGTCGATCATGAACATGCCGCCGCTCACCTATCTGAAGCGTATTCCGGGGCTCGATGCGCAGGCCTACCGCGACGCCTATGCGGACCCCACGGTCTGGGACGGTCTCGACGCGAAGCTGATGACGCTGTGCAGCCCGGATGCGCAGGCGTTTCGCCCGCCCGATGCGCCGGTGAACGTTCTCCAGGTACGGCTGCCGACCAACTTCAAGGCAGCGCGTTTCGAATCCGACGAACACACCGCGATGCTGCACGAACTCGCCGACAGCGTGGAGAAGATACGCTTCGATACCGGCAGCGGCGAACCGATCGACCTCCCGGTGAAACTCAAGGTCCACGAGTCGGTGTTCGTACCGCTCGCCAAATGGTCGATGCTGGTGGCCGGCAACTATCGCTGCATCACCAAGGACGGCATGCGCCCGATCAAGGAGGCAGTGCACAGCGACCCGGCCGCTGCGCGCGCCGTGTACGAATGGGTGGCCGATGTGTGCATGACCCTGGGCGCCGACCCGGGCGAAATGGTGCCGTTCGAAAAATACGCGCAGGCGGCAGAGGGTCTCGTCACGCCGTCCTCTGCAGCGCGCGCATTGTTCGGCGGTGCACGCGACATCGAGCGGGTCGACCGCCTGGTGCAGGACATCGCGTTGATGCAAGGCAAGCGTTCGCCCGAGCTGGACGAGATCGTTACGCTGATCGACGCCCGTCTGGTCGCGAACCGACGCGCTCAACCGTAGAAGAACTCCTCACGCACGACCTTTCCGGCGGCGACCGTATACACCGCGACTTCGCGCAACTGTTCGCGCTGTTTCGTGTGGCGGTTGGTGACATCCATCGAGAAGATCACCGCGAAGCGGTCGTCGCCGTGGGGAAACGGGCCCTCGCAACTCGCCTCGTGCACCTCGAAGGTCGAGTTCCACCACGCGTGTTTCTGGCGCAGGGCCTCCAGGCCGTGCACTTCGGCGGTGTCCTGACCGGGCATTGCCATCGCCTCGACCGAGACGACATTCGGATCGGTCAGCTCGTCGAGCACCGTGGCGCTCTGATTCGACCGGCACAGTTCGACGAGGCGATTGGCGACGGTCCGCAGTTCGGGGTTGGGCATGATCAGCTCCTGTTAAGTAGCGACGGTGGGAAAGCGCGGGACGCCGCAAGTCAGCGTCACGACTGCACAATGTGCCCCGGGTGTTGCCGGCGCATTGCAGTCGAGGTCTGTCGTCGGTGCCGCATCCGACGCAGAGCGCGGCCGCGCCGGCCGCTGAACGTAGGTCGACACGTTTGCGTTTGATCGCCGGCAGCGGCTCTGCTACCTTCTTGCCACGGCATGTGCCGGACTGATTGAAGGGAGGTGATCCGATGTCTAGTCGATTGCTGCAGTTTACCGCCGTCGTGACGTTGGTCATGGCAGCGGGAGTCGCGCAGGCGTGTCCGGGCGCGGCGATGAAGTCGACCGACGGCGCGAAAGCGTCCAACACGGCCTCGTCCTCCTCCTCCTCGTTTTCCTCGACGGTGAAGGCGCGGCGCGGTTGATGGGGTAGGTCAAGTCTGGGCTTCATCGCGTCGACGCTCGGTGCGTTGCCAAGGCGTAGTTCGCTGACAGCAAGCGCGCATTCTGGCAGTCGAACAGCAGTGGACGGCCGCGGGGCAACTCGCGGTCGTTTTTTTTGCCCTGCACGGGCGCGCTGGCCGGGCGGCATTGCGCCTGCCGCTATTCCACCTTCAATCCCGCATTTTTCACCGCCCGGGTCCAGCGTTCGATGTCCCGCGCGAGCAACTCACCGAACTGTTCGGGCGTACCCGGCAGCGGGTCGACACCGATCTCGAGCAGGCGTTCTTTCATCGCGTCGGCGCCGAGGATCCTGTTTACCTCGGCATTGAGGCGGGTGACCACCGGACGCGGTGTTCCCGCCGGCGCGAACAGGCCGATCCAGAAATCCGCCTCGAATCCGGGAAGTCCGGACTCCGCCGCGGTCGGCACGCCGGGCAGTGCAGGCGAGCGTTTCGGGCCGTTGATCGACAGCGCCCGCAAGCGTCCGGCTTTGATGAACGACACCGCGGAGGCGACCCCGGTGAACATGATCTCGGTCTCGCCGGTGAGCGTGGCGCTCACCCCGGGCGTGCTGCCCTTGTAGGGAACGTGCAGGATGTCGACGCCGGCCATCTGCCGGAACAGCTCTGCGGACAGGTGCGGCGAACTGCCGATACCCGCCGACGCGTACTTGATCGCCCCCGGCTTGGCCTTCGCGAGGGCAATCACGTCGGCGATCGTCTTCACCGGCAGTGACGGGTGCGCGACCAGCACGCTGGTCGAATAGCCGAACATCGCGACCGGCGTGAACTGCTTCACCGGGTCGTAGGGCAGTCGGGCGTAGAGGCTCGGATTGATCGCCATGATGCTGGTACCCGAGACGACGAGCGTGGCACCGGTCGGCGCGGCCTTCGACACGAATTCGGTGCCGATGATGCCGTTCGCGCCGGCACGGTTCTCGATCACCACTGGCACCCCCAGCGCCTCGCCGACCCGCTGGCCGATCGTCCTGGCGAGCGTGTCGGTCGAGCCGCCGGCGGCCTGCGGCACCATGAACAGCAGTGACTTCAACGGAAACTCGCTCTGCGCATCGGCGTGGGGCACTGCCAGGGCGAGCGCCAATCCGGCGAGGGCGGCGGACGCGCGTTTCGACGATTTCATGAACCCTCCACGGGTAGGCTGCTGGGTGATGGTGTAGTGCGGGCTGCATCGGTCGACCCCGGTACCGCGGGTGCAGGGTGCGCTGTCGGGGCCGATGCGCGCGCCGATGCCAGCAACTTGCGCAGCACGTACTGGACGATGCCGCCCGCGCGGTAATACTCGACTTCCAGTCGCGTATCGAGGCGCGCGGTCAACGTGATCACCGTGCGCGACCCGTCGGGGCGTGTGATCGTGCAGTCGATCGGCGCTTTCGTGCCGAGCGCGGCATCGAGCCGCTCGATGTCGAAACGCTCGTGACCGCAGAGCGCGAGCGTCCTGCGCGTGACGCCCGCGGGGAACTGCAGCGGCAGCACGCCCATGCCGACCAGGTTGGCGCGGTGGATGCGCTCGAACGATTCGGCGAGCACTGCGCGCACGCCGAGGAGTTGCGTACCCTTGGCCGCCCAGTCGCGCGACGATCCGGCGCCGTATTCGCGCCCGGCCACGACGACGAGCGGCACGCCCTCGGCACGGTAGCGTTCGGCAGCGTCGTACACCGTCATTGCCTCGCCGTCGGGCAGGTGCAACGTCGACGTGCCTTCGACGCCGGGGGTCAGTTCGTTGCGCAGGCGCAGATTGGCGAAGGTGCCGCGGATCATCACGTGGTGATTCAACCGGCGCGCTGCGTAGTTGACGAAGTCGCGCGGTGCCACGCCCAGTGATTGCAGGTAGCGACCGGCGGGGCCGTTCGCGGGAATCTCGCCGATCGGCGAGATGTGATCGGTCGTGATCATGTCGCCGAGCAGCAACAACACGCGTGCGCCGCGCAGATCGGGCACGCTCGGCGCGCGCGCCGGCATGTCGTCGAAAAACGGCGGACGCACGATGAAGTGGCTGCCCGCATCCCACGCGTGGCGCAGCTCCGCCGGTGCGCGCAGTTGCTGCCATTGCGCACTGCCGTGCAGGATATCCGCGTAACGGCTGCGGAACATCTCCGCTGACAGCGTGCGCAGCGTCACCTCGCGCACCTCGTCCGGGTCCGGCCAGACGTCGCGCAGGTGCACGGGTCGTCCCTGCGGATCGGTGCCCAGCGGCTCGGTGGTGAGGTCCTTGGCGATCGTGCCCATCAGCGCATAGGCGACCACCAGCGGCGGCGAGGCGAGGAAGTTGGCGCGCACGCTCGAATGGATGCGTGCATCGAAGTTGCGATTGCCCGACAGCACCGCCACCGTGGCCAGGCGGTGTTCCGCGATCGCGCGGTCGATCGGCGCGGGCAGCGGCCCCGAGTTGCCCATGCAGGTCATGCAGCCGAAGCCGGTCACCTGAAAACCGAGCGCGTCGAGATCCTGCTGCAGTCCGCTGGCCGACAGGTACTCGGCGACGACGCGCGACCCCGGCGACAGCGAAGTCTTCACCCAGGGGCGCGCGGTGAGACCGCGGCGGCGCGCGTTGCGGGCAAGCAGGCCGGCGGCGATCATCACGAGCGGATTCGACGTGTTGGTGCAACTGGTGATCGCCGCGATCACCACGTCGCCGTGGCCGAGATCGAAGCCGGAGCCCGCCACCGGCGCGCGCGCTGCGGCGTCCGGATACGCAGCGGCAAAGGCGG
>JACMMK010000365.1 GCA_014379045.1 Burkholderiales bacterium | reverse complement strand
GACATCGCGGTGCGTACGCTGGCGGACCTGGTCTCGCGCCAGCTCGCGCGCAAGGTGCTGGTCGAGAACCGTCCCGGCGCAGGCGGCGCGATTGCCGCACAGGCGGCGGCGCAGGCGCGCCCCGACGGCCATACGCTCGCGCAGATTCCAACCGGCGTTTTCCGCAACCCGCACATCTCGAAGTCCGGCTTCAATCCGCCGGTAGACCTGACCTGGGTGATCAACATCGCGTCGTATGTGTTCGGCGTGTCGGTGCGTACCGATTCGCCGTGGAAGACCTGGAGGGAGTTCGCCGTGTACGCGAAGGCGAACCCGGGGAAGATCAGTTTCGCGAGTCCCGGCATCGGCTCCGACCTGCATGTGACGATGTACCTGATCGCCGAGCGCGACGGCATCGACTGGGTGCAGATCCCGTACAAGGGCACCAGCGAAATGTTGGCGGCGGTACGCCAGGGCGAGGTGCAGGCGTATGCCGGCACGCCGCCGTGGGAGCAGATCGCGGCCGGCTACTTCCGTCCGCTGATCACCTGGGGCGAGCGGCCGACGACCAAGGTGCCGGGGGTGCCGACGTTGCGCGACATCTACGGCTTCGTGTCGAACGCGCCGTGGGGCATCGCCGGGCCGCGCGCGCTCGACCCGAAGGTGACGGCCTTGCTGCACGATGCCTTCCGTAGCGCAGCCGACGAGCCGAAGTTCGTGGAGACGCTCGACCGACTCGGCATGGAGCGCAACTACCTGTCGACGGCCGACTATACGAAGTACGCGACGAAGCAGTTCGAGGTGTCGCGCGTGATCGTCGAGAAACTCGGATTGAAGCCATGATCGATCGACCGAAAAGCAGGCATTGCGGCGCGCTATGAAACCCTACGATCCGATCTTCGCAGACACGCCGGGCACCGGGCTCGGCTATCCCGGGTCGTACTGGACCGCGACCTCGGGTCCGGTGCCCGCCGACGATGGCGTGGCGCCCGTCGCCGTCGACACCGACATCGCAGTGATCGGCGGCGGCTATACCGGACTGTCGACGGCGTATCACCTCGCGCGGCGCTACGGCCGGCAGGTGACGGTGCTCGAAGCGAACCGTCCCGGCTGGGGGTGCAGCGGTCGCAACGGCGGCTTCGCACGGATGGCGTTCGGACGCCTGTCGTTCAGCGACATGGTCGGGCGCTTCGGGCGCGACGGTGCCAGGCGGCTGTTCGGCAGCACGATGGCCTCACTCGACAACGTGCGCGAGATGATCGGTGATGGGGCGATCGACTGCGATGCGAGCGAGGCGGGCCACCTGAAGATCGCGCCGAAGGCGAGTCGCGCCGGCGCGCTCGAGGCCGAGGCCGAAGTGATGCGGCGCGAACTCGAGTACCCGGCCGAGTATCTGCCTGCCGCACAGTTGCAGCGCGACCATGTGGGCGGCACGCAATCGCATGGCGCGCTGCGCATTCCGGATGCGCTGGCGGTGCACCCGCTCAAGCTCTCGCTCGGCGTGTTGCGCATGGCGCGCGCGGCGGGCGCCGCCGTGCATTCGTCGTCGCCGGTCACGGCATGGCAGAAGAACGGCGCGACGCACCGGTTGACGACGCCGCATGGCATCGTCAACGCGCGCGAAGTCGTGATCGCCACCAACGGCTACACGCCGACGGCATTGCATCCCGAATTGCGCGCGACGTTGTTCCCGATCCTGTCGCACATCATCGTGACGCGGCCGATGACCGATGCCGAGATCGCCGGCAGCAACTTCATTACCGGTCACGTGATGACCGATGTGCGCAAGCTGATGTTCTACTGGCGGCGCCTGCCTGATCGACGCATCCTGTTCGGGGGTCGAGGCCTGATCGCGGACACGCCCTGGCGCAACGCGAATCACCGCGATTATCTGTTGCGCGAACTGATCGCGAAGTACCCCGCGCTCGACGGCATCACGGTCGATTACGACTGGCACGGCTGGGTGTGCTTCACGCGCGATTTCCTGCCGCGCATCCGGCGTGCGACCGACGATCCGACCGTTCATTACGCCGTGGGCTATCAGGGCAGCGGCGTGTCGCTCTCGTTGTATGCCGGTCGCCTGCTCGCGGCGCAGATCGCCGACGATGCGGGCGAGGCGGGGATCGATGCGGCACGGCTTCCGCTGGCGCGCTTTCCCGCGCATGCGCTGCTGCGCATCCCGCAGCGGGCGATGTTCTACTGGTACCGGTTTCTCGACAGCCGCGGGTGAGCGCGCGGGTATCACTGGCTGGCACTGGGTGGCAAAGCGCGGAAACCCGTCGGGAGCACGCTCCGATTAGTCCATTCGGACTAACCGCTGCGCGAGAGGGGTGATCGAATTCACACTCAAGCAATTGCGGAGGGGGCACACTTTCACTTGTGCTTCACCTAGCCGTCGCTCGGCTGAAGTAGCCCGATGCGACGTATGCAGTACCGCTTTGCCTGACCGGCCAGTCTTCTTCACCTACACCCACACACCTGGAGTCCCATGATGAAACAAGCAACGATACTAAAACTCGCGGCGATCGCGGGCGCGCTCGCGCTGTCGGCGACCCAGGCCGTCGCAGCGACGATCGACTGGACCAACTGGACCTCGAACACCGCCGGCACGATCAGTGGCGGGGTGAGTGTCACCCATACGGGCCCATCGTCACTTCTTTTGGGCTTCCCGAGCTGGACGCCGACGTCGACCTGGGCAGACGGCGTGCTCATCGGTAACGCGCCGCCCGCATCCGGGAACATGCTCGCGACAACCGGTGGGACCAACACTGTCAATTCGATCGTGTTCTCCCAGCCGATCACCAACCCGGTGTTCGCGATCTGGAGCCTCGGCCAGCCCGGGGTGACGGCGACCTTCGACTTCATCAACGCGACACCGACATTCGTCGCCGGTGGTCCCAACGCCGAGTTCGGCGGTGTTGCATTCACGGTTGCCGGGCAGTCGGCGTTCGGCCAGGAAGCCAACGGCTCGCTCGTGTTCGGCGGTACTTTCACGTCGATCTCCTGGACCAATCCGCTGTTCGAGAACTACTACGGCTTCACCGTTGGCATCAACGGCGGCACGCCGGGCACGCCGGTCATCCCGGTCCCGGCCGCGGCCTGGCTGCTCGGGTCGGGCCTGATGGGTCTGCTGGCCTTCTCGCGCCGCAGGAAAGTGGCCGCGTAGGCATCGAGGCTCGCAGAATCGAAGCGACGAAAAAAGCCCCGCGAACTGCGGGGCTTTTTTTCGCCACGTCGTCGATCACGCGTGACTTCCTGCCGCGGATCCGGCGCGCGACGGACGATTCGACCGTCCACTACGCGGTGGGCTACTAGGCAGCGGCGTGTCGCTGTCGCTATACACCGGGCGCCTGCTCGCGGCGCAGATCGCCGACGATGGCGGTGAGCCGGGGATCCACGCCGCAGGGTATCCGCTCCCGCGCTTTCCGGCGCATGCGCTGCGCACACTTCCATCTGTGCTTCACGGTGCGCTCGTCCGATCGCCTGGCCGCTCTCCGACGCCTGCCGTCCTGCCTTTGGGATCCTTTTGTTGCTTCAACGCATCGCCCACTAACCGGGAGTGACATGATGAAACACGCAACGATGCTCAGATTCGCGGCAATGGCCGGCGCGCTCGCGTTGTCGGCGACCCAGGCGGTCGCAGCGACGATCGATTGGGCCACCTGGACGTCGCGTACCACTGCCACGATCAGCGGCGGCGTCAACGTCACCTACGCCGGAGAACCTTCGGCGCTCTTGATCAACCTCGTCAGCTGGACGCCGACCTCGACGTGGGCCGATGGTGCGCTCATCGGCAATGCGCCACCGCGGGCCGGCAACATGCTGGTCGTGCGTGGCGGCCCGAATACCGGTGTGAACACGATCGTGTTCTCGCAGGCGATCACCAACCCGGTGTTCGCGATCTGGAGCCTCGGCCTGTTCGGGACGACGGCGAGCTTCGACTTCGACGCGACACCGACGTTCGTCGCCGGCGGTCCGAACGCTGAATTCGGCGGTGCGGCGATCAGCGTCGCCGGTCAGTCGGTGTTCGGCCAGACCGGAAACGGCTCGGTGGTGTTCGGCGGTACCTTCACTTCGATCGCCTGGACCAATACGGCCGAGGATTACTATTTCACCGTCGGCATCAACGGCGGCACCCAGGTGATACCGGTTCCAGCTGCGGCCTGGCTGCTCGGGTCTGGCCTGATGGGTCTGCTGGCCTTCTCGCGCCGCAGGAAAGTGGCCGCGTAAGCATCGAGGCTCGCAGGATCAAGGCTCGCAGATTTGAAGTATGTAGGATCGAAGCACGCAGAGTCCAAGCAACGATAAAGACCCGCGAACTGCGGGGCTTTTTTCGCAACGTCGTCGATCACGCGAGCGGCCAGTCCAGCCACTCGCATACGCCGCGTCCCATCACCCATTCCTTGTCCGCGGTCGACAGCCAGTCGATCTCTTCGGTGAACATCGTCACCTGCTGTCGATAAGGAATTGGCGAGCGCGACAGGTCGGTGCCCCAGAACAGCCGCTTCGGACCGAACGCGTCGTACGCCTGCCGCAGGTAGCCGTGCAGCGAGCGGTACGGATAGACGTCGGTCGAGTAGCACGGCAACGCGCTCGCCTTCGCCGCGACATTCGGACGCTTCGCGATCGCGAGCAGCTTGTCGAACTCGGCGAACGCGGCAGCGTCCTTGAGCGTGCTGGTCAATGCGAGATGATCCATCACGAGCTTCAACCCCGGATAGCGCTCGGCCACTTTGTCGATCGCCGGCACCAGCCGGTGCGGCACCAGTACATACACCGGCACGCCGTGTTTCTCGGCTTCGCCCCAGACCCAGTCCATGTGCCCCTCGGTCAGCAGCGGTTCGAGCACCGGCGTGTGGAAGGTGAAACGCAGGCCGAGCATGCCGGGCTGTTCGCGCCAGTGCGCGAGTTGGCCGCGCGACGCAGGGTCCTCGGGATCGAGGCGACCCATCGTCGCAAAGCGCTTCGGATGCGCCTCATGCGCCGCGATCGCGAGGTCGTTCCGGTCGCCCTCCCACGATGGCGGCACGATCACCACGCGCCCGACGCCGGCCTCGTCCATCTCGCGCAGCAGGTCGGTGTGGTCGAGCGGGATCGGACGCTGCGGCTCGGCGCGCTTCGGCCACGGACGTTGCGGGGTGTTCTCGCCCCAGATGTGCACCTGGGCATCGACGATCATCATCGGCATCCTCTCGCTATGATTGACGCAACCAGCGGACCGGCAGTTTCACCGCGTCGTCGGCACCCATGCCTTCGCGTGCCGCCTCGTCGAAGATCTGCAGCGCGCGCTCGGTGACCGGGAGCGTCGCGCCGAGCGAGGCGGCTTCCTCGATCATCGTCGCCATGTCCTTGCGGATCAGATCGACATCGAAGGTGACCGCGCCGGTGTCGCCCCCGGCCAGCGCAGTCGCGATCGTGCTGCCGCGCACCTTGAGCATGTTCGGGCCGCCGGAGGTGTCGGCGATGATGTCCATCACCCGCTTCGGGTCGAGCCCGAGCGGTTTCACCAGCGCGAGCGCCTCGCCCAGTGCCTGCCAGTAGACGAGCAGCGGCAGATTGATCGCGAGTTTCATGCTGGCGCCGGCGCCCGACGGGCCGATATGTTCGACCCGCCGGCACAACTGATCGAGGATCGGCTTCGCGAGCGCGAAGTCGGCTTCGCTGCCGCCGACGAAACCGAGCAGCTTGCCCTCGCGCGCCGGGCCGATGGTGCCGCCGACCGGGCATTCCACGACGGCTGCGCCCAGCTTCTTCAGTCGCTCGGCGAGCATGCGCTGGGTCTCGGGACGCAACGTGCTCATCTCGATCACGAGCTTGCTACCGAGATCGCCGGTGCCAACGCCATCGGGGCCGAAGTACGTGGTGTCGACCGCCGCCGCATCGGCAACGATGCTGAGGATGACCTCGCACGCCTGCGCCAGCGCGCGCGGCGTTGCCGCCACCTTCGCACCGGCCCCGGCAAGCGCCTGTGCCTTCTGCGGCGTGCGGTTCCACACGGTGACTTCGTGCCCGAGACCGAGCAGGCGCGTGGTCAACGCCGCACCCATGCGTCCAATGCCGAGAATGCCGATCTTCAAAGTGTTCCTCCCATGGGGGCTGTGCGACAGGGGTCAAAACGCGAACTTGACACCGGTTGCGCGCGCCGTCAATTTAGCGGGAACGAATCACGACCGTCGCCCTTTCGGCGGGGGAGGGGCCCATAGATGACGGACGCAGAAGCCGGGTCGCCGGCAGCGATGCATTGCGACTTCGATGTGCCGATCGCGATGGACGATGGGCTCGTGCTGCGTGCCGACGTGTTCCGTCCGCCGGGCGAGGGGCGTTGGCCGGTACTGCTCACCTGCGGCCCCTACGCGAAGGGCCTCGCGTTCCAGGACGGTTACCCGAGCGCTTGGCAACGGATGATCGCCGAGCATCCCGACGTCGCCTATGGGTCGAGCAACCGCTACCAGAACTGGGAGGTGGTCGACCCGGAAAAGTGGGTGCCCGAGGGCTATGCCTGCGTCCGCGTCGACTCGCGCGGCGCAGGGCGCTCGCCCGGCTTTCTCGATCCGTTCTCGCCGCGCGAAACGCGCGATTTCTACCTGTGCATCGAATGGGCCGGGGTGCAGCCGTGGTCGAACGGCAAGGTCGGCCTGAACGGGGTGTCGTACTACGGCATCAACCAGTGGCAGGTGGCATCGTTGCAACCGCCGCATCTGGCAGCGATGTGCATCTGGGAAGGGGCCGCCGACTGGTACCGGGACATGACGCACCACGGTGGCATCGTGTCGACGTTCTGGGCGAACTGGTACGACCTGCAGGTGAAGAGCGTGCAGTACGGTCTGGGCGCACGCGGCGCGGGCAGCCGGGTCACCGGCGCGCCGGTCTGCGGCGACGAGACGCTGTCCGATGCACAGCTCGCGGCGAACCGCTGCGACTTCGGCGACGGGATCCTCGCGCATCCGCTCGACGATGAGTATCACCGTGCGCGTTCGCCGGTGTGGGACAAGGTGACCGTGCCGCTCCTGTCTGCGGCGAACTGGGGCGGCCAGGGCCTGCATGCGCGCGGCAACTTCGAAGGCTTCGTGCGCGCCGCCTCTGCGCAGAAATGGCTCGAAGCGCACGGTCTCGAGCACTGGACGCACTTCTACACCGACTACGGTCGCCGTCTGCAGCAGCGCTTCTTCGATCACTTCCTGAAAGGTGAGGCGAACGGGCAGGAGCGCGCGCCGCGCGTGCGGCTGCAGGTGCGCCATGTCGACCGATTCGTCGAGCGCGCCGAGCACGAGTGGCCGCTAGCGCGCACGCGATGGACGCGCTGGTATCTCGACCCGGCCCGCGGCACGCTCGACGTCACGCCGCCGCACGCCGCGTCGACGTGTACCTTCGATGCGCTCGGCGATGGCGCGACCTTCGTCTCGCCGCCGCTGCCGAACGAGACCGAGATCACGGGACCGCTCGCCGCACGGCTGCGGGTGTCGTCGTCGACCTGCGATGCGGACCTGTTCCTCGTGTTCCGGGTGTTCACGCCCGACCTGCGCGAGGTCGTGTTCATGGGCGCGATCGATCCGCACACGCCGATCGCCCAGGGTTGGCTGCGCGCGTCGCACCGGCGGCTCGACCCGCAGCTGTCGAGCGCGTGGCGTCCGCATCACACGCACGACCGCGTCGAGCCGCTCGTCCCCGGCGACGCGGTCGGCGTCGACATCGAACTCTGGCCGACTTCGATAGTCGTGCCCGCCGGGCATCGCATCGCGCTCAGCGTGCGCGGGCGCGATTACGAGTGGCAGGCGACGACGGGCGCACGCCTGTCGAACTTCAGGAACGAGTTGAAGGGCTGCGGCCCGTTCCTGCACGACGATCCGCGCGATCGACCGCCGGAGGTGTTCGGCGGGCGCACGACGCTGCACATCGACGCGGGCGACCCGGGCTGGTTGATGCTGCCGGTGATCGACTGAAACAACTCGAGATCGGCTTGCCTGCCCGTTTAGAACACGCGCCCCGGACGTTCGCCCCCAGTTCATTTCCCTTCAACGCACTTCAACCCCAGGTTCAACCGCTACACAGGAGAACGACGATGAGTTTCGACCTCTATGGCTTCTGGCGCTCGCTCGCCACCTTGCGCGTACGCATCGCGCTGAACCTGAAAGGGCTCGATTACCGGGAGCACGCGATCGATCTGCTCGCCGGCGAACAGCACGCGGCCACCTTCGTCGCGATCAACCCGCTCGCCGCGGTGCCGGCGCTGGTCGAGGACGGACAGCCTGCGCTCACGCAATCGCTGGCGATCCTCGAGTATCTCGAGGAGGTGTATCCGAACCCGCCGTTGCTGCCGGCGTCGCCG
>JACMMK010000364.1 GCA_014379045.1 Burkholderiales bacterium | reverse complement strand
CGCAATGCCGAGCGCCGCCGAAGACCGGACCACAGCGGGCGCGCACCGCACACCGAGCGCTTCCAACAGCGCCGCGTTGCGCACGCCGCCGCCACACGCGACGATTTCGCGCGTGCCTGGACAATGATCCTGGATGGCCTGCGCCACCGATTCAGCGGTCAGCGCCAGCAGGGTCGCCTGTACGTCCGCGACGGCTTCATCGCCTGACAGATGCCGTTCGATCCACCGGATGTCGAACAGGTCGCGGCCGGTGCTTTTGGGTGGCGCCAGCGCAAAGAACGGGTCGCTGGACATCCGTGCGAGGAGGGGGGCGATCGCTTGTCCGCTGCGGGCCCACCGGCCGTCCCGGTCGAACGGCTCGTTCCGGTTTCGCTCGATCCACGCATCGAGGAGGATGTTGGCGGGGCCGCAGTCGAAGCCGACCACCGGGCTGCCCCGCGTGAGGCGAGTCAGATTGGCGATACCGCCGAGATTGAGAACGACGCGATCGATCCCGGGATCTGCAAACATCGCGACATGAAAGCCCGGTGCCAACGGCGCTCCCTGGCCGCCCGCGGCCATATCGGCGGCGCGGAAGTCGGCGACGACGCAGATCCCCGTGCGCTCGGCCAGCGCAGCCGGGTTGCCGATCTGAACGGTGTAGCCGCGCTCGGGACGATGACGGATGGTCTGGCCGTGACAGCCTATCGCTGCGATCGTGCGCGCCTCGAGTCCTGCCTTGTCGATCACCGAGCGGGTGGCCTCGGCGTACAGCTCGGCGAGCGCCAACCCTGCCTCGGCGGCGCGGTCGATCTCATCGTGACCGGGCACCGACAGGCTTAGCAGGCGGGCGCGCAGTTCGGGCGGAAACGCGAGGTAGTGCGAAGCCAGTGCGCGTACGGGTCGGGCTGAGAAGTCGGCGACGATGGCATCGATGCCATCGACGCTCGTCCCCGACATCAACCCGACGAACAGGCGCCCGGCGTCGGCCGACACAGGCGGCCCTGCCTATTCGAGTCGCGCGAGATTCGAGCCGCGCAGGATGCGCAACTGCTCTGAATACACTGCCGTAGTGACCTCGAAGGCGGGACGCAATGCCGCCGTGATCGGCATCGCTTCGGGCAACGCGACCTTCAACGGATCCATGTGCACACCGGCCATGCGGAACTCGTAATGCAGATGCGGGCCGGTTGCGAGACCGGTCATGCCGACATAGCCGATGACATCGCCCTGGTTGACTCGCGCGCCGGTGCGCAGCTTCGGCGCGAAGCCACTCAGGTGACCGTAGACCGTGCTCGTGTTGTTCGGATGCGCGAGCACCACCAGATTGCCATAGCCCCCCTCGCGCCCGATCCGTTCGACCGTGCCGTGCGCCACCGCCTTGATCGGTGTACCGGTCGGTGCGGCGTAGTCGATACCTTTATGGGCACGCATCTGCTGCAGGATGGGGTGATACCGGGCCTGGCTGAAACCGGAGGTGATGCGGCTGAACTCGAGCGGCGAGCGCAGGAATGCCCGGCGAAGGCTGAGTCCACCCGGCGTGTAATACCCGCCCTGACCGAGGACTCCGTTATCGAACCACACGCCCTGGAACACCCGCCGCCCGTTGATGAATTCGGCCGCGAGCACACGACCGATGCGTACCCGTTCGCCTTGATGATGGAACGCTTCGTACACGACGGTGAACGTATCGCCACGGCGCAGATCACGGTGAAAATCGATGTCGGAGGAGAACATCTCGGCCAGCTGCGTGGCGATCGCATCGGGCAGATTCGCCGCATCGGTCGCCGCGAACAGCGAAGAGCGGATCTCGCCCGACTTAATCTCGACCCGGCGCTCGAGCTGGAGCGGTCTATCGGACGTCGTCAGGCGTTGGTCGTCGCCCCGCTCGAGGCGCAACACGGTGCCCTGACCCGTCGCGTATTCGAGCCAGTGAAGGACCCCGTCGATGCCGGTTTCTGCGCGCACCGCGCGCCCCGGTGCCAACTGATGCAACGGCCGCATCGTACGGTCGAGGCGGATGAAATCGATCGCAGCCGAATCGCGAATATCGAGACGGGCCAGCACTGCCGAGACCGTATCGCCGCGCATCACGCGTTCTTCGCGTACGAAGGATCCACCGTCGTTTTCGGCTTCGAGCGCAGGCAGGACGACTGCTTCGACCACGGTACGCAAGGCGATTGCGTTGGTCGGGGTGCCCGGATCGATGCCGAACGCCGCGGCCACGCCGAAGAGGGGAAGTGCCGCAGCCAGAATCCAGGCGCGGCGACCCGAGAACAGGCTGTGTCCGGGCGTCGAATTCTTTTCCGATAGAATCGGATCAGCGTGCCGGCGGTGCCCGAGGGTACGCGAGAACAGGGTCGAGACACTTGCGCCAATGGCGCGCAGTGGGCTAGGCGATTTTGGTTTAAGCATTGATACACCTGAAATTTTCGGCAGACTATCAGATTATTTACGGCAGCGCGCCCGGTAACTTTCGCCGGTGTCGAAACCGACGATCGAACCGCCGTGGAAATGACGCCCAAACCCGTTGTGCAACGCCCGCTCGCATCGTTCGACCAGCAGCTCGAAATTCTGGCGCGCGGCAGCGTCGACCTGGTTTCACCCGCCGAATTGACGGAGCGGCTGCGCGGCGGACGGCCGCTGCGGGTCAAGGCCGGATTCGATCCCACGGCGCCCGATCTGCATCTCGGGCATACGGTGCTGCTGACCAAGATGCGTCAGTTCCAGGATCTGGGGCATCACGCGCTGTTCCTGATCGGGGACTTCACGGGCATGATCGGCGACCCGACAGGGAAGAGCGCGACCCGGCCGCCGCTGACGCGTGATCAGGTCGTCGCGAACGCCGAAACCTACCGGCAGCAGGTATTCAAGGTGCTCGACCCTGCGCGCACCGAGGTCGCGTTCAACTCGACCTGGTTCGACGCGATGAGCGCAGCAGACATGATCCGTCTCGCCGGCACGCATACCGTGGCCAGGATGCTGGAGCGCGATGACTTCAGCAAACGGTATCGCAGCGGGCTGCCGATCGCGATCCATGAGTTCCTGTATCCGTTGGTGCAAGGCTACGACTCCGTCGCCTTGCGCGCGGACGTCGAGCTCGGCGGCACCGATCAGACGTTCAACCTGCTGATGGGACGCGAATTGCAGCGTCACCACGCGCAACCCGCGCAGATCGTGCTGACGATGCCGCTGCTCGAAGGCGTGGATGGGGTCGCCAAGATGTCGAAGTCGCTGGGTAACTTCATCGCGATCACCGACACGCCCGATGAGATGTTCGGCAAGTTGATGTCGATCTCGGACGCGTTGATGTGGCGGTATCTCGAGTTGCTGTCATTGCAGGCGTCGTCGGTGATCGCGGGATGGAGGCGTGACGTGAACGACGGCCGCAACCCGCGCGAGGTGAAGGTCGAGCTCGCCCTCGAAATCGTCACCCGGTTCCACGACGCGGGTGCGGCGAGCCGTGCCGCCGAAGCGTTCGACGCCCGCTTCCGGCGCGACGAATTGCCCGACGACGTGCCGTCGATCGAGCTCCAGGCGACCAGCGGCTCGATCGCCATTGCCCAGGCGATGAAGCAGAGCGGGCTCGTCCCGAGTACGTCCGAGGCGTATCGTCTGATCGAGCAGGGGGCGGTTCGGGTTGATGGCGACCGGCTGGTCGATCGGGCGCGCGCGCTGAGTCCCGGCGAGCAGATATTGCTGCAGGTCGGCAAACGGCGTTTCGCGCGCATTTTGATCGTTTGACGGGAGCCGATCGGCAGGTCGTCTCTAATATGAGACGCAGCAACGGCACGTCGGCCTGAATCTCTGTGCGTTTGTGATGAAAACTACTTGACCGATGTGTGTCAGCGGCTATACTTCCGCTTCTTTGCAGCGGGCAGAGGCAGTCATTTTTGCCGCCGCGCTGCCGCTCTTTAACAAACTACAGCCGATAGGTGTGGGTGCTTGGTGGAAGCGGGTGGAAGGTTGACTTTTGGGTGGCGCGAGCTGCTTTGGAGGTTGGCTGGAAGCTTGAAGAGACTAAGTGCTTGCACGAAACGAAGGAAGCTT
>JACMMK010000363.1 GCA_014379045.1 Burkholderiales bacterium | reverse complement strand
TGGTGCGTACCGTGCCGCGAGGAGATGCCGCACTTCATCAGGATGCAGAGCGCCTACGGCGCGCAGGGCCTCACCTTCGTCGGCATCGCGATCGACAAGCCCGACCGGGTGCAGCGCTTCGCAAACGAGATCGGCGTCAACTACCCGCTGCTCGTGGGAGATATTTCGGACTTCTCCCTGGCGCGAAACGCGGGGAACGTCGCCGACGTGCTGCCGTACACGATCGTTCTCGATCGTCAGGGAAACATCGTCGCGCGGCGCGCGGGCCTATATTCCGAACAGACGCTGACACCGATCGTCAAAGGGCTGCTTTAGCCTGATCCTGTGCATTGCAGGGAGTTCGTCGCTTTACTGGACAGATCGGCGCGTCGGGGGCACACTTCGCGCCCATGTCCAAAGCTGCGGCGCAAGGCGCCACGTCATCTCGCGCGCTGTCGTCGGTACGGTCTTCCCGACCGGGGGGCTCGGAGTCTGCGACCCGGTCCGTGCTCGTGCTGCATGGTCCGAACCTGAATCTGCTCGGCGTGCGTGAACCGGAGATCTACGGCCGGACCACGCTCGCGGAGGTCGATCGCGGTTTGATCGATCGGGGCAAGGTCGCCGGACTCGATGTCTCGGCCTACCAGAGCAATCACGAAGGCGAGCTGGTCGACCGTATCCAGCAAGCCGGGCGCGAGCGCGTCGATTTCATGCTCGTCAATGCCGGCGCCTACACCCACACCAGCGTCGCGCTGCGCGACGCATTGAGCGCGGTCGATATCCCGTTCATCGAGGTGCACCTGTCCAATGTGTTCGCGCGGGACCGCTTCCGCCATCATTCGTATCTGAGCGACATCGCGGTGGGCGTGGTCTGCGGCCTCGGGCCCGGCAGCTACCGTGCCGCACTCGATTTCGTCATCTCGACCGTGCTTCCCGCCTCCACTGCGGGCGCCTGAGCCGCCTCGCCGCGACCGATAGCGCCCGGACCGACCGCGTCTGGACCGACCGCGTCCGGGCCGACGCCCGCCCGCGCCGCTTCCCGAAGAACAAGAGGATTCGCATGGACTTGCGCAAGCTGAAGAAGCTTATCGATCTGGTCGAGGAATCGGGCATCGCCGAACTCGAGATCACCGAGGGCGAAGAGAAGGTGCGCATCGCGCGCACGTTCCCCGGCGCACAGGCAATGGTCATGCCGCAAGCGATGCAGATGTACAGCCCGGCCGCACCCGCGATTGCGCCCGCGCCTCCCCCGCCCGTGGCGGCCCCTGCGGCGCTGCCCGACCACGACGGCCATGTGGTCAAGTCGCCGATGGTCGGCACCTTCTACCGGTCGAACTCGCCCGGGGGCAAGGCGTTCGTCGATGTCGGGCAGGCGGTGGTGGCGGGCGAGACCCTGTGCATCATCGAGGCGATGAAGCTGATGAACGAGATCGAGTCGGATGCGGCCGGCACGATCAAGGCGGTGTTGGTCGAGAACGGACAACCGGTCGAATACGGCGAACCGCTGTTCGTGATCGCCTAGCCGCGCCGATGTTCGAAAAGATTCTGATCGCGAATCGGGGTGAGATCGCGTTGCGCGTGCAACGCGCCTGCCGTGAACTCGGGGTGAAGACGGTGGCGGTCCACTCGCAGGCCGACGCCGAGGCGAAGTATGTCCGGCTCGCCGACGAGTCCGTGTGCATCGGGCCGGCATCTCCGGCACAGTCGTATCTGAACATCCCTGCGATCATCGCCGCCGCCGAAGTCACCGACGCGCAAGCGATTCATCCGGGCTACGGCTTCCTGTCGGAAAACGCCGACTTCGCCGAGCGCGTCGAGCAGAGCGGATTCGTGTTCATCGGGCCGCGGCCGGAGACGATCCGGCTGATGGGCGACAAGGTCAATGCGAAGGCGGCAATGGGCAAGGCCGGCGTGCCGCTGGTACCGGGGTCGGAGGGCGCGCTCCCCGCTGAGCCGGTGGAGATCGTCAAGATCGCGCGCGCGGTCGGCTACCCGGTGATCATCAAGGCCGCCGGCGGGGGTGGCGGCCGCGGCATGCGGGTCGTGCATACTGAAGCCGCACTGCTCAACGCGGTCACGATGACGCGCGCCGAAGCCAAGGCCGCGTTCGGGCAGGAAGACGTCTATCTGGAGAAGTTTCTCGAAGACCCGCGCCACGTCGAGGTGCAGGTGCTCTCCGACGAGCATGGCAACTCGATCCACCTCGGCGATCGCGACTGTTCGATGCAGCGCCGGCACCAGAAGATCATCGAAGAGGCGCCGGCCCCGTTGATCAGCGACCGGGTCAAGGCGCGCATCTTCGATCGGTGCATCGACGCGTGCAGGCGCATCCGCTATCGCGGTGCGGGCACCTTCGAGTTCCTGTACCAGGGTGGGCAGTTCTACTTCATCGAGATGAACACGCGGGTGCAGGTCGAGCACCCGGTGTCGGAGATGATCACCGGCGTCGACATCGTGCAGATGCAGATCCGCATCGCCGCGGGCGAGCGCATGGGCCTGCGCCAGCGCGACATCGTGCCGAAGGGGCACGCGATCGAGTGCCGGATCAACGCCGAGGATCCGTACACGTTCGTGCCCTCGCCGGGGCGCATCGAGTTCTATCACCCACCGGGCGGGCCGGGGGTGCGCGTCGACTCGCATGTCTACAACCAGTATGTCGTGCCGCCCCACTACGACTCGCTGCTGGGCAAGCTGATCACCTACGGCGACACGCGCGATCAGGCCATCGCACGGATGCGCAGCGCGCTCTCCGAGATGGTGGTCGACGGCATCAAGACCAACCTGCCGTTGCACCGCGACCTGATGGTCGATGCGAATTTCCTGCGCGGCGGGATCAACATCCATTATCTCGAACAGAAGGTCGGCAAGATGCCGGGCGCGAAGTAAGGGCGGCGGGTAGCGGGTGACGCGCGGATGATCCGTCCCCATCCGGGCTACACTCGCCGCACTGCGCCGGTCGCCTGCTGCAACCCGTGCTACGGCGCGCCCGAACCTTTCTCTGCATGCCGCTGACCGCCGTCACGTTCGAACTCGCACCTGACCAGGCCGACCTCTTCGGCGATTCGCTGCTGGAGCACGGCGCGCTCGCCGTCGATGTCGGCGATGCGCTCGCCGGCACGCCCGAGGAGCGCGCGGTGTTCGACGAGCCGGGCGAGTGGAACGAGCCGATGCGCCCGATCCGCTGGCAGCGCGCGCGTCTGGCAGCGTTGTTCGACACCGCCGAGGCTGCGCTGCACATCGTCGCGTCGGCACTGGACGCGTGCGCGATCGATCGCAACCTGCTGCGCCAGACGCGGACCATCGCCGACGCCGACTGGGTGGCACAGACGCAGCGCGAGTTCGAACCGATCGCGATCACCGACCGGCTGTGGATCGTGCCGAGCTGGCACCGGCCGCCCGACCCGTCGGCGCTCAATCTGGTCATCGACCCCGGCCGCGCATTCGGATCGGGGAGTCATCCGACCACGCGCCTGTGTCTGCAGTGGCTCGCGCAGCATGTCCACGCGGGCGCGTCGGTGCTCGATTACGGGTGCGGCTCGGGTGTACTCGCGATCGGCGCTGCGCGCTTGGGTGCGGTGCGTGTGGTCGGTGTCGACATCGATCCCGAAGCGGTCGCCACAGCGACCGCGAATGCGCGCGCGAACGGCGTCGCGCAAGTGCAGTTCCTGCTGCCCGAAGCGATGACGCCGGGCCCGGTCGCGTCGAGCCGATTCGATCTGGTCGTCGCCAACATTCTCGCGCGCCCGCTGATGACGCTCGCCCCGTTGCTCGTCGCGCATCTGCGTCACGGCGGACGCATCGCACTCGCCGGCCTGCTCGACACCCAGGTCGAACAGATCGCGCAGGCCTACGCGCCTGCGTGTGGACTGCAGACCGAGCGCGTCCTCGATGGCTGGGCGTTGCTCGCCGGCGTGCGCGAGCACTGAACGCGATGGCGCTGGTCACCCGCTGTTCGAACACCGCGTGCCTGACCCTGTTCCGCGTGACGCCTGCCCAGCTGCAGGCGTTCGGCGGCCAGGTCCGCTGCGGCACCTGCAGCACGGTGTTCGACGCGTTTCCCTCGCTCGCGACCGTGGCCGACGCAGCGCTGCGTACCCCGAACATCGTGCCGGACGATCCGTTCCGCGACGAAGACGATGATGACCCGAGTCTGGAGCCGTCGTTCATCGCGTCGACCGGGACCCCGAGTGCGCCCGACGAACCAGGGCAGCGTGCGGCGTCCGCGGACGAGGCCGCCACGCCGGCCACC
>JACMMK010000362.1 GCA_014379045.1 Burkholderiales bacterium | reverse complement strand
TCGAGTTGGTCGAGCATCGGCTTCGGCGCCGGCGTGCTCGGATTCATCTTGCGCAGCGTCACGGTGGACTTGACCGCGATCTGGCGTCCTACGCCCTCGATGATCATCGCGAGCAGGTGGTCGGCATTGCTCTTCGAGTTATCGAGCACGGCGAGACGGATCGCACCGCTCGTGTCGCGCTGCACCCCGGCTGCCTCGCCCTGCTGCACCGGCGCTTCGGGGGAAATCAGATAGACCTTGCCGCTGCCTGCCCCGTTGGCAGTCGCGTTCGGTGTTCCGCTCATCGCTCGCCTCCTCCGTGGTCGCTCAGTGGTCGCTTAGTCGTCGATACGCCACGGTAGCATTCTAGGCCACGCGGACGCTCAGTTCCAGAGCGCGGTCGCGCGCGGTGTCGGCGGTGCGCCTGGCCTTAAGCCAGTCGACGAACTGCGCCTTCGCCAGCGGCTTGCTGATGAAGTAGCCCTGGATCTGGTCGCAGCCGAGCCGTTGCAGCAGTTCGAGTTCGGTCGCCTGCTCGACGCCTTCGGCGACGACCTCGAGCCCCATGTTGTGACCGAGTTCGATCGTCGAGCGCACGATCGCCGCGTCGTCGGCATCCTCGACCATGTGCATGACGAACGACCGGTCGATCTTCAACTCCTGCACCGGCAGCTTCTTCAGATAGGCAAGCGACGAGTACCCGGTGCCGAAATCGTCGATCGACAGGCGCAGCCCGCGCTCGTGCAGCCGATGCAATGTCTCGAGCGCGCGCGTCGGATCTTCCATCACGCCGCTCTCGGTGATCTCGAGGCAGATCAGCGTCGGCGGGACCTGGTGCCGCGCGAGGGCTTCGCTCACCTGCGCGACCACGTCGTTGCTCATCAGGTCGCGCGCCGATATGTTGATCGAGATCGCGATATCGAGCCCTTCGCGGTGCCACTCGCCCGCCTGCTGCAGCGCATGCTCGATCACCCAGCGGGTCACGCGCTTGATATACCCGGTCTGCTCGGCGAACGGAATGAACTCGTTCGGCGGCACCATGCCGCGCTCGGGATGCACCCAGCGCACCAGGGCTTCGACCCTGCGTACCGCACCGGTGGCCAGATCGAGTTTCGGCTGATAGAACAGGCGCAGCTCATCCTTGTCCACCGCCCGGCGCAGCTCGCCCAGCAACGACAACTGCGAGGGGCGGCCCTGTTCGTAGCGCTCGTCGTACAGCGCATAGCCGACGTTGCCGCGCTTGGCGACATACATCGCGACGTCGGCATGACGCATCAGCAGGTCGACGCTGTCCCCGTCGTTCGGAAAGCTCGCGACACCGATGCTCGTACCGACATCGACCGGTTGCCCCTCGAGCAGGATCGGCGCTTCGAGCACGCGCAGGATCCGCTCGACCACCTGGGTTACCCGTTCAGGCGTGCCAGTCGGCAGCAGGATCGCGAATTCGTCGCCGCCCAGACGGGCCACCGTGTCGGATTCGCGCAGTACATCGCGCAGCCGGCTCGCCACGTCGCGCAGCACCTGGTCGCCGGCAGGATGGCCGAGGCTGTCGTTGATGTGCTTGAAGCGATCGAGATCGAGCAGCATCACCGACACCGGCTCGGCGGTGCGTTTGGCGACCAGCAGCGCCTGCTGCAGCCGGTCATGGAACATCGCACGATTCGGTAGCGCGGTCAGCGTATCTTCGAAGGCGAGGCGCAGGATCTCCTCCTCGCGCCGCGAGATGCCGTCGAGCATGTGATTGAAGCCGCGCGCGAGATCGCCGATCTCGTCCTGACCGGGCACGTCGGCGCGCAGACTGTAATCGCCATCGTGCACCCGGCGCGCGATCGCGGTCAGACGGTTCACCGGCCGGCTGACCGTGCGCGCGATCAGGAAGCTGCCCGCAATCGACAGCGCGATGCTCGCGAGTGCGAGCACCAGCAGCACGTTGCGCAGCCGCGTGAACGGCTCAAGACCTTCGCGCAGCGAACGTTGCAGCAGCGCCACGACCTTGCCCTCGCCGCTCGTGCCGAGCACCGGCGCGAGGGTTTCGAAGCGGTCACCGTCGAGCACGATCGAGCGCGGCACTTCGGTGGCGCTGGCCGGGCCTGGCGTGCTGTCCGCGCGCAGCGCTGCGGACTGGGGCGCTTCACTCTGCGCCGCGAGCAGCGCGCTGACCAGCGTCGAGCGCAACGGTTCGCCCAGAGTCGACGCATGCAGCGACCACTCACCCGAGGGGCTGCGCGAGGCGAACGACAGTTGCAACGAAGTCACCGCCTTCAGGTTGCCCGCGACGCGGTCGTCGATCACGAAACCGATGGCCACCCACGCGATCGGAACCGGCGCGAGCACCGGCACCACGACGAGCTGATACGGCTTGCCGTCGATCAGCACGACCTTGCTCGCCTGACGCTCGCGCCGCGCGGTCTCGATCAACTCCGGAAACGCGAATACGGCGTCGCGCCGGTCGGCATGCAGCGTGTCGGCGAGCAGCGTCCCGTCGAGCCCGGCCAGCATCAGCACGCTCGCATCGATGCGACTGCCGTGGTTGTTCAGCACCGAGACGATCGTGCCGAAATCACGCGTCGCGATGGCGGTGCGAAAACCGAAATCGGCAGCCAGCACCCGCGCCGCATCGGTCAACTGCCGCGCGTTCTGCTCGATCAGATGGCGGAACACGCGTTCACCGACGGTGAGTTCCTGCTCGATCCGGTTGCGCGCGATGCGCTCTCCACTCACGCTGACCAGAAACATCAGCACGCCCTGCATCGTCACCAGCAGGATGACGAAGAACAGGACGATCCGCGCCTGCAGGCTGTGCACCCGGGGCATCGGAGGCACACGCGCTCGATCAGCGCCGCGCGGAGGCGGGCGGTGCGAGGTCTACCCGTACGCTCGCGCGCGTGTCACCCGCGTCGACTTTTACCCGCTCGCGCGCAATGTCGCCACGCTGCCAGGGATGCCAGACGCGCACTTCGTACTCGCCCGGCGGCAACTCGAGCGTCGCGCCCCCCTTGCTCGAAGTCTTCGCGAACCACGGCGTTTCGACGACATAGACGAAACCCACCATGTCGTCGTGGATGTTGCAACCGAGCACCACCATGCCGGGCTTGTCGAACACGATCGGTTTCTCGGGCACACCCGAATAGAGCTTCAGGTCGAACACCTTCGGCGGCGAGAACGAGTAGACGTGGTGACGGTACTTGTCCCGATTCGGGAAACTGACCGCCGCACCCACCTGCACCGGCAGCACGAACGGCACGAACTCCTTGTCGATCTGGTCGAGGACCGCGGTGGCGCCGCGGGCAGGCGTCGCGCCGCCGGCTTCAGGGATCGCGTACACGACTGCGTCGGCCACGGGTTTGCCTGCGCTGTCGATGACGCTGACCGAGAGGCCGGCTGCCTGCAGCCGCGCGGGGAGTCCGAGCAGGAAGGCCATCGCGGTCAAGTGCAATATTGTGTGTGCGGGAAACATCATCGGGGGGGGCCTCGGTCGCTCAGCTACCATTTGGGATTGCATCTCGGATACGGGGATCGTAAGCGCGCGTGCCCGGTGTGCGACTTACGTTTGAAAGGACAAATCGGATGGCGATTGTAGCAATCTGTCCCAGACTCATTGCGAGGGCGGCGGCGAAGGGGATCTTCCCGCTGCTGGCCCTTCTCGCCGCGTGGTCGTGTCCCGCAAGCGCGGGAGG
>JACMMK010000361.1 GCA_014379045.1 Burkholderiales bacterium | reverse complement strand
TGTCGATCTCCGGTATCTCGGAGAAGCGCAGGATCGGATAGTCCTCCCAGGTCTTGGCCGCGACCCGGCCGTCCTCGAAGCGGACGCGCTCCTTCATCACGAAGCTGGCGCCCTGGATGATGCCGCCCTCGATCTGGTTCCTCGCGCCGTCCGGCGAGATCACCAGGCCGGCGTCGGCGGCGCTCCAGACCCGCCTGAGGCGGACCTCCTCGTCGACCTCGACCTCGGCCACCACGGCCACGAAGGCGGCGATGTTCTTGTAGCGCGCGAAGCCGAAGCCGCGGCCGCGGCCTTCGGGAAGCGGCTTGGCGTCGAACCAGCCGCTCATCTGCGCCGCGGTCTCGACCACGCGGCGCGCGCGGGCATCGGACAAGAGTGACAGCCGGTAGGCCACCGGGTCCTCGCCGGCCGCCTCGGCCAGCTCGTCGATGAAGGACTCGATCGCGAACACGTTGGCGAAGGCGCCGAGCGAGCGCAGCGCCGACACGCGCACCGGCATCTCGGTGATGAAGTGGTGGATCACCTTCTGATTGGCGAACGAGTACAGCGGAATCGCGTTGCGATCGCTGCCGCCACCACCGGCGATCGGAATCATCCGCGGCGGCGGTTTGGGCAACGGGTCGGCGAGATGCCAACCGGCCATCAGCCAGGTGCCTTCGGGCTGGCGTCCCGGCCGCGTACTCTGCGTATTGCTCCAGAGCTCGTGCGTCCAGTCGACGATGTTGCCTTGCGCATCGAGGGCTGCCGTCAACTCGACGCTCATCGCCGGACCGAACGGTTCCCACTGGAACTCGTCTTCGCGCGACCACTGCAGCCTCACCGGGGTGCCCGGCAGCGCACGTGCGACGAGTGCGGCATCGAGCGCGGCGTCGTCGGCGCCGTTATGCCCGTAGCAACCCGCACCCTCCGCGTGCATCACCGTGATCTCGGCCTCGGGCAGGCGCAGCACCTTCGCCAGATCCACACGCAGCGGGAAGATTCCCTGGGTATGGCTCCAGATCGTCGGCTTGCCGTCGTTCCAGACGGCCACCGCGCACGACGGGCCGATCGACGCATGCGCGATGTACGGCTTCGTGTAATGCGCGCTCAGCGTGCGTGCGGTGGGCGCGGGCGCCGGGTCACCGTGTTTCTCGTGAACGACATGCACCTGTTGCGGCAGGCCCTTCAGGTGTTCGAACACCGCATGCTGCGCGGGCAGGCGCGTGCGGTCGTCCCACTGCGCACGGTTGCGCAGCGCGCGCGCGGCACGGATCGCCTGTTCTTCTTTGGTGCACACGACCGCGAGGAAACTGCCGTCGCGCACGATGTGTACGACGCCAGGCATCGCAGCGACCGCCGCTTCATCGTCGATCGAGAGCAGGCGCGCGTCGTAGCTCGGCGGACGCACGACGCGCGCATGAAGCATTCCGGGCAGCGCCATGTCGTGCACATAGCTCGGCACGCCGGTGACCTTGGCCGGAATGTCGAGCCGCGGCACGTCGGTGCCGATAAGCTTGAACTCCTCGGGCGCCTTCGGGCGAAACTGCGCGGTCGCCGCCTGGTGGAACATGCCGGGCTCGACCAGGTCCCAGTAGGTAACCGTCTGCGCGCTGCCGACCCCGCTGATGACGCCATCGTCGATCGTCAGACGCTCTGCGCTCACCCCCAGACGCGAAGCGGCCTTCTGCAGCAGCAGCCCGCGGATCTCCGCGCACGCGAAACGGATCGCGATGCCACTGTGCTCGATCGACAGGCTGCTCGAGGTCATCTCCTCGTTCGGTCCATCGCGGGTGTCGGCGGCCTTCATCACGATGCGCGACAGCGACACATCGAGTTCGTCGGCCGCCATCTGCGCGAGCGCGGTGGAGATGCCCTGGCCGATATCGACCTTGCCCGGCGACACGGTCACCGAACCGGTCGGCGCCAGACGCACCCACTGGTCGAGCATCGGATTGACCGACAGGCTGCCTGGCAGCGGAGACGTTTCGTTCGTACGCGACATCGTTTCAGTCCTCGAGAATGGCTGCGGGTCGTGAGCTCGCGGTCACTTCCGCGCGGCCCCGCCGGACGGCATGAATCAGCGTGCCGCCATCGCCGCGGCTGCACGTTCGACGGCCTTGATGATGCGCGCGTGCGTGCCGCATCGACACAGGTTGTCGCGCAGCGCGGTCGCGATCTGGCTGCGCGACGGTGCCGGATTGGCGTCGAGCAGCACCTTCGCATTCATCACGATGCCGGTGACGCAGTAGCCGCACTGCGCCGCCTGCTCGTCGATGAACGCCTGCTGCAACGGATGCAGCGCGTCGAGGCTGCCGAGCCCCTCGATCGTCGTGATCGACTTGCCGACGAAATCAGCGACCGGCACGTTGCACGACTGCACCGCCTGGCCGTCGACGATCACGGTGCACGCGCCGCACTGTCCCTGTCCGCAGCCGTAGCGGGTGCCCTTCAACGCAAGATCGTTGCGCAGCACGTACAGCAGTTGCGTCTCGGGGGTGCATTGCACCGCTCTGGTACTGCCGTTTACCGTCAGCGTGATTGACTCGTCCGTCATGTCGGGGACCCCTTCGTGCTCGTTGTCATGTCGTGCCGGCTGCGGCGAGTTGCTGCAATTGGCGGTGCAGCGAGTCCGGAACTTCGATGCCCTCGCGCGCGGCAGTCATACGCGCCTGGTAGCGTCGATCGCCAGGGAGACGAACCTCGGGATCGGCGAGCATCGCCGCGACGAGCGCCTCGACCCGCTCGAAATAGATCGTGCTGCCCGCAGTCGCGCCGGGGTCGATGGCGATGATCGTGTGTCCGATGCGCGGCGCGTTGCCCGGCTCGAAGTACGAGTCGTTCTCGAACGCCAGCGCGGCGCCGGTCAACCCGCAGCAGAGCAACTCGACCATCAGCGCGAGCATCGCACCTTTGGCCCCGCCGATCGCGAACAGACTGCCGGTCAGCGCCGCGGTCGCATCGGTGGTCGGATTGCCGTCGCGGTCGACCGCCCAGCCTTCGGGAATCGGCCGCCCCTCCTTCGCCGCGAGCATGATCTTGCCGCGCGTGACCTCGGTCAGCGACAGGTCGATCAGGATCGGCGGGTGACCGGCGCGGGGAAACGCGCTCGCGACCGGGTTGGTACCGAACAGCGGCCGGCGTCCGCCCCAGGCGTTGATCGCCGCCGGCGAGTTGGTCAACGCAAGCCCGATCATGCCCTGGGCGGCGATCGGCTCGAGGTGATAGACGGCTGCGCCGTAGTGATGGCTGTTGGTCAACGCCACCAGCGCGATGCCGTGGCTGCGCGCACGCGCGATCGCCTCGCTTACCGCCATCTCGCAGGCCTGATAGGCGAGCCCGCCGCGCACATCGATCAGGCAACATCCGCCGCGCTCGTGCACGATGACGGGTTCGGCGTCGCCGCGCGCGCGCCCCGCGCCGAGATGGTCGCAGTACAGCGGCACGCGCGCGACGCCATGG
>JACMMK010000360.1 GCA_014379045.1 Burkholderiales bacterium | reverse complement strand
TCGCGCCCCAGACATAGCCGCGCTCGGCCTCGGCGAAGCCCTGATCGATGCGTCCCCAGGCCGCGGCGGCGTTCTGCGGCGACGTACGCGCGAGCCGATGCGCGGCGAACATCACGACCTCGCGCTGGGCGCGCGTGCGCAACTCGTTGCGGCGGTCGAGCAGCGCCTGGGGGCTATCCGCCGCAAGATCGAGCAGTTTGCCGTCGGGCTGCTGGCCTGCGGGCAGAAACGCCGCCACCCGGCGAACCGTGCCGATGTTTCCGGCCTCGAGCGCGAGACGAACGCGCGTCCAGACGTCGTCGCCGCGCAGTTCGCCGTTCGCGATCAGTTCCTGGAACAACGGGGTGCAACTCTCCGGAAGGTCGCGGCCGGTGAACCACAGCGCGCGTGCCTCGCGTACGGCTTCGCTGTCGCCCAGCACGCGCCGCTGCGTGAGCGTAAGGCAATCGAGTTCGACATCGCTGTTGACGAGCAGCGCGCGCTCGGCTGCGAACGCGTCCCACTGGCCGCGCCGGCCCAGCAGTTTCAACCAGTCGGCACGCAGTTGATCGCTGACACGCGCGCCGGCATGACGCGACAGGAACGCCTGCACCTCGGCGGCGTCGATGCTGTCGAGCCGAAGCCGAACCTGCCAATACTGCGCCCAGGGCTCGAGCGGATGCCCGCGCAGGCGTGCCGTCGACTGATCGAGCCGCGCCGCATTGCCGGCCCGAAATGCATCGCGTGCGACGAGGAACTCGTCGTCCTGCTGCTGCAACTGAAGTGCCGATTGCGCGTTGACCGGCCGCCCATGCTGCACGCACCAGAGTGCGAGAATCCCCACCGACAGGCAGCAGGCTGTGCGCGCGCACGCTGGCGCAAACCGGACGAGGAGAGACACGAAGTACACGGCGCGATTGTAGCGTGCGCGCGTGGCGCCGGCGGTGACCGCGCGACTGGCTAGCGGCCCAGGAACAACCGGTACGCGGCGTTATCGGTCTCTTCCTGGTAGCGGTACCCGAGCTTCGAGAGAAAACGTGCGAACGCGGCCTTGTCCTTCGACGGCACCTGCATGCCGACCAGCACCCGCCCGGAATCGGCGCCGTGATTGCGGTAGTGGAACAGGCTGATGTTCCACCCCCCGCTCATGCACTCGAGGAAGCGCAGCAACGCCCCGGGCCGTTCGGGAAACTCGAAGCGATAGACGATCTCGTCGTCGACCGACGGTGCGCGACCGCCGACCAGGTGACGCACGTGCAGCTTCGCCATCTCGTTGTCGGTGAGATCCTGCGCCGGCAGCCCGGCCCGGACGAGCGCCTTGATGAGTTCGCTGGTCTCGCGCCGGCTTTTCACCTCGACGCCCACGAACACTTGCGCCTCGCGCGGGTCGGCATAGCGATAGTTGAACTCGGTCACGTTGCGTGGCCCGAGCAGCGAGCAGAACGTCTTGAAGCTGCCGGGACGCTCGGGAATCGTCACCGCGAGGATCGATTCGCGCGATTCGCCGATCTCGGCGCGCTCGGCCACGAAGCGCAGGCGATCGAAGTTCATGTTGGCACCGCAGGCGATCGCGACCAGCGTGCGCCCCTGTATCCGCTCGCGCTTGACATAGGTCTTGAGGCCGGCGATCGCGAGCGCGCCGGCGGGCTCGAGAATCGACCGGGTATCCTCGAACACGTCCTTGATGGCGGCACAGATTTCGTCGGTGTCGACAAGCACGATCTCGTCGACCAGCGTACGGCAGAGTCGGAAGGTTTCTACGCCGACCTGCTTCACCGCGACGCCGTCGGCGAACAACCCGACGTGGGCGAGCTTCACGCGGCGCCCGGCAGCGAGCGACTGCGACATCGCGTCGGAGTCGACCGGCTCGACACCGATCAGACGGATCTCCGGCCGCAAACGCTTGAGGTAGGCGCCGATACCGGAGATCAGGCCGCCGCCACCGATCGCGACGAAGACCGCCTCGATCGGTCCGGTGTGCTGGCGCAGGATCTCGATGGCGATCGTGCCCTGGCCTGCGATGACATCGGGGTCGTCGTACGGATGCACGAAGGTGAGACGATGGCGCTTCATCAGCTTGGCCGCATGCGCATACGCCTCGTCGTACGAGTCCCCGGCGAGTATCACCTCGGCGCCACGGCGCGCGACTGCCTGAACCTTGATCTGGGGTGTGGTGATCGGCATCACGATCAACGCCCGGCAGCCCAGCTTCTGCGCCGACAGCGCAACGCCCTGCGCGTGATTTCCGGCCGAGGCAGCGATGACGCCGCGCCGCAAAGCGGCCGGCGTGAGGTTGACCATCTTGTTGTAAGCGCCGCGCAGCTTGAACGAGAACACCGGTTGCATGTCTTCGCGTTTCAGCAACACGGTATTGTCGACGCGCGCCGAGAGCAACGGCGCCAGGTCGAGCGGCGTTTCGACGGCCACGTCGTATACGCGGGCTTTGAGGATGCGTTCGAGATAATCCTTGGGCATGGCTTCCAGCGGTCGACGATCGTGCGCGCGGGCGCGGGTGCACCGGCGACGCGATCCTGCAATAATGATCGCATGTCGACAAAAGAACAGACGCGCGACGAACTCAAGCGTGCTGCGGCACGCGCGGCGATGGTGCACTTGCCGGACAACGCGGTAATCGGCGTGGGCAGCGGCTCGACGGCGGATTTTTTCATCGTCGAACTGGCCCGGATGAAGGATCGCATCGAGGGCGCGGTCGCGAGCTCGGAGGCGACC
This sequence comes from Burkholderiales bacterium, assembly GCA_014379045.1. Classification (GTDB taxonomy): domain Bacteria; phylum Pseudomonadota; class Gammaproteobacteria; order Burkholderiales; family CAIKXV01; genus CAIKXV01. Next base: position 4,052 of record JACMMK010000360.1, on the reverse strand, counting down.
GGTGCCAAGCTGGCGGCCGCAGGCATCCGGGTGCTCGACCTCAACAGCGTCAACGAAGTCGCGGTGTATGTCGATGGCGCGGACGAGATCAACGAGCACCTGTACATGATCAAGGGGGGCGGGGGGGCGCTCACGCGCGAGAAGATCGTCGCGGCGGTCGCGCGCCGTTTCATCTGCATCGCCGACGAGAGCAAGCTGGTGAGTGTGCTGGGCCGCTTCGCGCTGCCGATCGAGGTGATTCCGATCGCGCGCAGTCATGTCGGCCGCCAAGTCGCGCGGATGGGTGGGCAGCCGGCGCTTCGCACCGGATTCACCACCGACAACGGCAACCTGATCCTCGATGTGTCGGGCTTGAAGATCCTCAATCCGGTCGAGCTCGAATCGGATCTGAATCAGATTGCCGGCGTGGTCTCGAACGGGTTGTTCGCGCGCCGTCCGGCAGATCTCGCATTGATTGCGTCGGCGACAGGGGTTCGTACGATCAAACGTTAGCCTTTTCGCCTTTTTTGGACAGGGGGTCCTTTTCCGCCGGCAACGTCTCTGTCATATTCGCCCCATAACCTTGGGGCGAATCCACCGTTGCGGGGGCGCAGACGTTTTGAACCAGCATATCGACAAGCAGTTCGACGCCGAGCTCGAGACCGTGCGTTCGAGTGTGCTGCAGATGGGCGGGCTCGTCGAAGAACAGATCGTCAGCGCGATCGATGCGCTCTCGTCGGGCAATGTCGAGCAGTGCAACCGGATCATCGAGGCCGACCATCGGGTCAATGCGCTCGAGATCGAGATCGACGAGCAATGCAGCCACATCATCGCGCGCCGCCAGCCGACGGCGATCGACCTGCGCATGATCCTCGCGGTGATCAAGACGATCACCGACCTTGAGCGCATCGGCGACGAGGCCTCGAAGATCGCGCGGATGGCGAAGAACCTGCACGAGCGCGATCAACTGCAGATCCCGCGCTATCGCGACGTCAAGCATATGGCCGATATCGCGATCGACATGCTGCGCCGGTCCCTCGACGCGTTCGCCCGACTCGATGTTTCGGTGCCCGCGAAGGTAGTCCGGCTCGACGAGCAGGTCGACGAAGAATTCCAGACGATCGTGCGCAAGCTGATCACGTTCATGATGGAAGATCCACGCACGATCTCGTCATCGCTCGAGATTCTTTGGGTAGCGAAGGCGATCGAGCGGATCGGGGACCATGCAAAGAACATGTCGGAGTACGTGGTCTACCTGGTGAAGGGCAAGGATGTGCGCCATGTAAGCGCGGACGAGCTCGAACGCGAAGTGGGGCAATGACCGGGGGCGCGGGGCGGCGTGCGCCGATGACCGGGTTGCCCCGCCGATGACCGGGCATTCGACACTCGCGGCAGTCGATCTCGGCTCCAACAGTTTTCATCTGCAGGTCGCGCGCATTGTCGGCGACCAGATCTATCCGCTCGACTCGCTGCGCGAACCGGTCCGTATCGGCGCTGGGTTGACGCCCGACAAACGGCTCGACGAACCGGCGCAGCTGCGCGCACTGAACGCGCTTCGCCAGTTCGGGGAGCGCCTGCGCGGCATGCCGACCGAGGCCGTGCGCGCAGTCGGCACCAACACGCTGCGGGTGGCCAAGAACGCCAGAGAGTTTCTGGTCAAAGCGCAGGCCGCACTCGGCTTCCCGATCGAGGTAGTCGCGGGTCGAGAGGAAGCGCGGCTCATCTATCTGGGCGTCGCGCACGGCCTGCCGCCATCGCGGGAGCGGCGTCTGGTGGTCGACATCGGCGGAGGTTCGACCGAATGCATCATCGGTTCCGGGCTCGCACCGCTGAAGCTCGAAAGCCTGTACATGGGCTGCGTCAGTTATTCGCTGCGCCATTTCAGCGACGGCAAGCTGAACAAGGCCAACTTCCGCCAGGCAGAAACCGCGGCCGGCACCGAGCTGCAGACGATTCGCAAGGCATTCCGCTACGGGGAATGGCAGCACGCCGTGGGATCTTCGGGTACCGCGCGCGCGATCGGCGAACTGCTCGAGTTCAACGGCTACACCGACAACGGCATCACGCGCGACGGCCTGGAACAACTGAAGGCACAGATGATCCGCATCGGCTCGCTCGATCGCCTCGACGCGTTCGCGCTCGCCGGCCTGCGCGCGGACCGGGTGCCGGTGCTGCCGGGCGGGCTAGCGATCATGACGACCGCCTTCGATGCTCTCGAGATCCCGTACATGACGCTGGCGAGCGGCGCGATGCGCCAGGGCATTCTCTACGACATGCTCGGACGCTTCCACCATCACGACATGCGCGATCTGACTGCCTCGCAGTTCATGCATCGCTATCACGTCGACGGCGCGCAGGCGAAACGGGTCGGCACGCTCGCCCACGCGCTGCTGCACGAATTGCTGGCCGACCTGGACGGCGAGGCGGCGAGCGCCGGGCAACTGCTCGACTGGGCGGCGAAACTGCACGAGATCGGCATCTCGGTCGCGCATTCGGGCTATCACAAGCACACGTCCTATATCATCCGCAATGCCGACATGCCGGGCTTTTCACGCAGCGAGCAGAGCCGACTCGCGACACTGACGCTCGCCCATCGCGGCTCGCTCGACAAGATGCAGGGGATGCTGGAGGCGCAGACCGATATCGCGCTGACTCTGGCGCTGCGCCTGTCGGCGATGTTTCACCGTTCGCGCACCGATGTCGCCTTACCGGCGATCGAGGCACGCCTGGTACAGAATCAATGCCGGTTGAAACTCGAACCGAACTGGCTCGCCGAGAATCCCCTGACGGCCGTGTTGCTGCGCGACGAAATCGCCCAGTGGCGCAAGGTCGGCATCACGCTGGACGTGCGGCCGATGCAGGAGCTCGAGGCAATGGCATGAGCCTGCCCATCGCCTGACAGGTGACGGGTGACGGTTGACGGGCGCTACGCCGAATGTTCTCCGTCGATCAGGACGAATGCGACCGCACAGTCCTCGTCCGACCGGTTGCTCCATGCGTGATTCGTCCCCCGCTGGATGATCACGTCGCCCTGCCGGCACAGCACCTCCGAATCGTCCAGTACCAGCCAGATCTCGCCCTCGAGCACGATGCCGTAGTCGACCGTCTTCGTCTTGTGCATCAATGGGTGGCGCACGTTGTCGCTGTGCTGGGACGCCTCGGCCGAACCCACCGCGCCGAAGGCGGCGCGGGCCTTGTCCCCGGTCAGGTTGTGGATGAACGTCTTCTCGGGCGGGAAGCGCACGACCCGGAACACGTTGCCATCGGCCGGCGGCTGCAACGTTTTCACCTGCGCCGTCGCGTCGGGCGCATCGATCGCCACCGGCATCGAATCGCTCACCCAGAGTTCGGTCATCGTCAGGCCGCCGCGCAACGCGACCGTGCGCACGTTGGGGGCCGGCCGGTCCTCGACCACGACAGCTACGCCTTTGTCGTCGTGTCCGGTGACGATGCGACGGATCGGTTGGTGCAAGGCAGTCTCCTCGATTCATGTTGGGGGCGGGCGTCGAAGCCGCACGGTCAGGAAGCGTACCGCGAAGCGCCGAACTCGGCATTCGAGCGCGGCGCACACGCTTGATCCCTACTCGGACAGCGCCATCGCTTCGAACCGGCAGCGCGCCGGCGCTTAGACTCGGCGGCCATTGATCGCAGTCGAGCCTTTTGTGCCCCTGTCCGTCGTCTGGTTCAAACGCGACCTGCGCATCGAGGACCATCGGCCGCTCTCGCTCGCGGCGGCACAGGGTCCGCTGATCGCGCTCTACGTGTACGAACCCAGCCTGCTCGCTACACCGGAGTTCGACGCCTCGCATCTCGTCTTCATCAACGAATGCCTGGTCGAACTCGATGCGCGCCTGCGCGAACGCGGCATCGCGCTCACGTTTCGTCGTGGCGAGGTGGTCGATGTGCTGGCCGCCCTCCACTGCCGCCACCGCTTCGACGCGTTGTGGAGCCACGAGGAAACCGGCAATCGCGTCACCTTCGATCGCGACCTCGCGGTGGGCCAATGGTGTCGCTCGCAGGCGATCGCCTGGACCGAGGTCCCACAGACCGGCGTCGTGCGCCGCCTGCCGAGC
>JACMMK010000359.1 GCA_014379045.1 Burkholderiales bacterium | reverse complement strand
GCTGGGTCGCGCGATGATCGCCGAGGCGGCGACGATCGATCAAGAGCGGCATGTGGGGCCGCTCGGCGCGGCCCTGGCGCAGCGCCGTCTGATCGATCGACTGGCACCGCGGCACCAGCGGGCGCGCGACCTCGACCATGCGCTCGAGCGCGAATCATGGCGGCTGGTCTGGCACGCGCACGCGCGTCCGGAGTTCGCGCTGCAGGAGTGCCAGCAGTCGCCGGCGCGTGCCGCCGCCGATCCCACGTGCGTCGACCCGGCGGCGCAGCAGGAATGCGCGACGCACTTCGGCGATTTCCCGAGCGAGCGCATCGCGCGTGCAGCACTCAACGCGTTCGCGCGCGAACATCGACTGTGCCCAAGACTGCTGGGGTTGGAAGATGCGGCGGGCGCCTCGGTAGACCGGTCCGGGACACGCGCCTTGGTGGATTCCCTCGAGACGCCCGGCTTGACCTCGACAGACGCGCCCGCGTCTGGCGCCTTGGGGGAATCCTGCGCGCCGGGCCCCCTGCGCGCGGCTTCCGCGTCACATACCTGTGCGGGTCTGCGCGCCGGCGAATGCTTCGGTGCCTGCACCCATCCACACCCCGGCAGCGAGACGCCGGCGTCGCACCGCGGACGAGCGCTGACCGCGCTCGCGCGTCTTCCACGCGCGTTCCCGGCGGTTCGTCCCGGCCTGGCGGGGTATCGTGAGAGCGACGACGAACAGAGTGAAGTCCATGTGTTCGACGGCGCACGCTATCTCGGCGCGGCGCGCGACGCGGACGCGCTCGCGCACCTGTTGGCGCGACGGCAGGCGACGCTCGCCGCTGCCGATCGGGACCCGGTAGACAGGGTCGCGGTCGATCCGCAGCCGCTGCAGATCCTCACGCGTGTGCTGAAAGCGGCCGGATCGCGTATCGACCGGGTCGTCCTCTGACAGCACAGGTGGGCGGGAATTCGCCCTCGGCGGCTGCGGTATCATCCCGCCGATCGAATATCACCGGGTAGATGCCATGCCGACCGTACTCGCCGGCGAACACGAGAGCGCTTTCAATCAGTTGATGGACGAGACCACCGAAGCCCTCGCCCTCGCCAAGGCGAGCCCCGACCTCGACGACCTGGCGGCATGCATGGCGGTTGCCGTGCTGAAGATGAGTCTGGCGATGCACTTCGTCGAGCAGCAGCACGCGGGCTTCGGCAAGGATGTCGAAGAGAAGCGGCAGCGGGTGATGCAGGCGATGCAGAGCTGGCATTGACGCGCGCTACCGGCGCGACCACCGTGCCGGCGCGCGCGATCTCCGATCACAGCGGCAAAGCGGTCGCTGTCGTCTGGTTCATGGCGGCGTGTTTTTGCGCGGCCAGCGTGCCGCTGCTGTGGGCGCTTGCCGACGAACTCGCGAAGGGCAACCGGCTGGTTCTGATCGCGCTGGTCTTCCCGTTGACCGGTGTCGGACTCGCGCTGCACGCACTTCGCCTGACCGGGGCGCGCTGGCGCTACGGGAGCCTCGCGCTGCACCCCGATCCTGACCCGGGCATGGTCGGCGGCGTCCTGGGTGGGCGGATCGAATTGCCGCGTCGCGTGGAAACCGAGCGCGACGTCGAGTTGGTCCTGACCTGCTGGCGGACAACGATCAGCCAACGCAGCGACAACGACGGCACCCACACCGAACGTGACGCGTCGGTAGTCTGGCAGCGTGAAGGCCGGCCGGTGGTGCGAGGCAACGGACCGGGGTCGATGCTCCTGTTCCGGTTTGCCGTTCCACCTGAATTGCCTCCTACCGACGACAACACCTCGTGCGACGGCGCGCACCGATGGACACTGTCCGTCAGAATCGATGCGCCCGGGCTCCGGCTCACGCGGCAATTCGAGGTGCCGATCGCGCGTCACGGCGAGGTGCCAAGCCCGGAGATCGCCCGCCTTCCCGAAGAGTCGCGGCACGGAGTGCCGCCGCAGGTGCCGGCGAAGGCGGTCGAGATCACGCGTGGCGAAGGCGCAATGCAGTTTCGCTATCCGCCGCTGCGCAACCGCGGACTGTCGATTACATGTCTGCTGTTCGCGTCGATCTTCATCGGGTCGGTGTGGCTGATGAGCGCGACGACCGGGGTGACGACGTCGACGATCGCCGGCGTCACACGCACGACGACCGGCGCCGCGCCGTGGTTCCTGATCGTCGTATTCGCGCTATTGGGCGCTGCGTTGCTGATGCTGGCGGCCTTCCTGATCCTCAACACGCTGATCGTACGCATCGACAACGCGAGCCTGTTCTCGCGTCGCTCGGTACTCGGCATCGCGCTCTGGGAGCGAAAGTTGCCGCGTGCGGACATCGGCGACATACAGGCTGAAATCTCGATGACGCGCAAAGGTGCACGTCCAAGCGTGGTCTACCGCCTATGGGCACTGAACATCGAGCGCGTGCACCTGTCCGCGAGCGCCGCGCCGATCGAAGCAATGCATCAATCTTCACAGGAGGTGATCCCGGTCAGACGGGTCTACCTGGCTCCGAACGCGCTGCCAATCGAAAAAATGCACCTGTCAGCGAGCGAGGTGCTTCAGGCGCGGCGTGCTGGCACCGCCGTTCGCAAGCGCGTCCTGGTCGGCGTCGGCCTGGAAGGATCTGCCCTTGCCGAGCGCGTGCGCGGCGAATTGAAGCGCGCACTCGGACTCGGCTGATACGCTTCAGTTGCTTCGTATCAGTGCAGCACGACCGGCAAGGTCATCAGCGGCTGAAAATTCTCGAGGAACTCGTCGATATGTTCGATCGACGGGTCTTCCGCAGCGGCATCCTGGATCGAACTGCGGAACTTCAGCGCGAATTCGCCCTGGATGAAGGCACCCCGTCCGGAGTGCTTGTCCACGAGTTCATACCCATGCTGCGCCGGGTATTCGAGCACATAAAATTGCGGACTGTTGTACACCAGATTCATCTTCGTTCACCTTTGGCGAGCGAGAGTACGGTTTCTTTCGGTACCAGGCGGCAGAGTTCGCCCGGCGTAGCCATCGTCGACAGCGTCGGGATGACGGCTGCCTGTTCTTTACTCAAGAACGATGCCCGGAGCCGCCATCGATAGATATAACGGCATTTCCTCGCCCGAAGTTGAATCTTGGGGCCAGGTGTGCGCTTTCAAGGCCTGGGCGCGTTGTCGACCCGGCGCCACGGTGACTGCGCGAAAGCAACCCCCGCCAGGACCAGCGCCATGCCGGCGTAGGCGTTCCAGCCGGGCCGTTCGCCGAGCAGAACGATGCCCAGGATCACGGTGATTCCGGGCGTCAGGTAGTTCGTTATCGACATGAATGTGGCGCCGGCGAGTCGAATCAACTGGAAGTAGACGATCGTCGCCACGCCGGTCGGAAACACGCCCATCCAGAGCACCGACCACACCGCGCTCGCCGGCGGCGTCGAGGCGAGCGGATCTTCGAACACGAATGCACACACGACCATCAAGACGGTCGCGATCAGCAGGGTCGCTAGCGCCACGGTGATCGAATCCATCGGCGGCATCCGGCGCGCCGACACCGCATTCGCCGCATAGAGCAGCGCGCCGGTGAGCACCGAGAGCTGGCCGAGAACCTGAAGCTTGGCGGTGCTGCGCAGTGCCACCGCGTCGGGCGCGATCAGCACCACGACGCCCGCAAAGCCCAGGACGAAGCCCACCGCCTTGGGCAGCGTCACCGGTTCGTTGGCGAGCGCGAAGTGGGCGAGGACCAGCACGCCGAGCGGCATCACTGCGACCAGGATGCCCGCCAGACTGCTGTCGATGTGCTGCGTGCCCCAGGTGATGAAGTAGAACGGCAGGCAGTTGCCCAACAGCGCGAGCCAAACCATCCAACCCCACTCGCGGCGCGTCCGCGGCAGGCGCGAGCCCGCGGCCGCGGCGATCCCCAGCAACACCAGTGTGCCGAGCACGAGCCGCACTGCGATCACCGTCAACGTGCCGAAGCCGGTCAACGCGACCTTGATCGCAAGGTAGGTCGTGCTCCACATCAACACCAGACAGGCGAGGAGCACCCAGTGAGAGACAGGATGCGCAGCCGGATGCGGCGTGCCCTTCACCGACGCGACGGCGCAGGGCGCGCGGCGAGTCCGCGCGCCGCACGCGGATGTTGCCGGTCAGTGCTGTGCGGGACCGCACGGAGCCCGCGTACCCAGCGCTGGAACGGCAGTGCAAGACGCGCCTGCCAACGCACCGCGCGCGGGCGCAACGCTTCCAGTGTCGGCTCCGCGACAGCGGGTCCGAGCGCAAACACCACGAGATTGTCATCGGGGGGCGTCGGCACGGCCCACACCCGATCGTCGAATGCCCGGCACAGGTTGTCGAGATAGCCGCGCAGTTCAGGCTGATCGGCAATGCAGTTGACCACGAGCACGCCGTCGGGCCGCAACACGCGGCGTACGTGAGCATAGAACACGCGCCGCGTGATCGCCGTCACCTGGCGCCCCCCGCAGTAGGCGTCGAGCAGTACGACGTCGAACTGCGCATCGGGCAGCGTGCGTACGAACTTCGCGCCGTCGGCGAGCACTGCCCGGAAGCGCCCGCCGTCTTTCGGAACGCCGAACATCGTGCGCGCCGCGATCAGCACCTGTGCGTTGATCTCGATTGCGGTCACGCATGCCCGCGGCAGTCGTCGATGGATGAACTTCGCGAGCGAACCACCGCCGAGACCGATCATCAGGAAGTCGCGCGCGCGCGGATGGAACAACAGCGCACCCATCATCGCGCGCGTGTAGGCGAGTGACAGCTCATCGGGTCGGTCGAGGTGCATCCGGCTCTGGATCGCATCGTCGCCGAGGTGCATCAGCCGAAGGCCGCGGGCTTCACTGATCATGACCGCGGCGCGCGCGGCGGAGGTCTTCGGAGCTTCGCTTATACTCATCGCAGGTACTGAAATATCTTTCGACATTTACCGGAGGACGGCGTGAAGATCAAGGTCAACGGCATCGAGGTGAACTACCAGATCCACGGCGACACCGCCGGCTCCGCGCCGTGGGTGACGTTGTCGCACTCTCTCGCCTGCAATCTGCACATGTGGGACGAACAGATCGCCACGCTCGCAAAGCGCTATCGCGTGCTCGCCTACGACACACGGGGTCATGGCAAGAGCGACGCCCCCGTCGGCGCCTATACGCTCGAGCAACTTGCCGACGACGCGAAAGCCTTGCTCGATGCCTTGAAGATCACGCGCACGCACTGGGTCGGTCTGTCGATGGGCGGCATGATCGGGCAGGTGTTCGCGTTGAAGTATCCCGACGTGTTGCAGACGCTCGTGCTGTGCGATACGACGAGCCGGTACCCGAAGGAAGCGGCGGCGATGTGGGCCGAGCGGGTGAAGACCGCAACGACCCAGGGGATGGAGCCGCTGGTCGCGGGAACGCTTGCGCGCTGGTTCACCGAACCTTTCCGCACCCGTGGAGGCTCACGTTTCGACGAGGTCGCGGCGATGATCCGGTCGACGCCCCCGCTCGGCTATGCCGGCTGCTGCCAGGCGATTCCGACGATCGACGTGACCGATCGGTTGCCCACGATCAAGGCGCCGATCCTGGTGATCGTCGGCGAGCAGGATGCCGGTACGCCGGTGGCGATGGCACAGGCGATCCAGGCGAATGCGCCGGGGTCGGAACTCGTGATCATCCCGAATGCAGCGCACATCTCTAACGTCGAACAGCCCGAGGCGTTCGAGCGTGCATTGATGGCGTTTCTCGCGCGCCACTGAGTCGCGCCGAGTGCGCTGAGTACGCCTATACGTTGATTGAGTTGAGACGCCGCGCGATCGAGGGCAGCGGCCTTCGCGCGGCGGGCGCCGGATCAGGTCACGCCTTTCGTGTGGCCGCCATCGATCGTCACGTTGGTGCCGGTGATGTGTCCGGCGGCGGACGACGCGAGCCACGCCACCGTGCGCGCGACTTCGTCCACCTCGCTGACCCGCCCGCTCGGAACGGCGAGCGTCATCTGCTGCTCGATCTGCTCGGCGCTCTTGCCGGTGCTCTGCACCTGCGCCGCGACGCGCTCTTCGAAGCGCGGTGTGCGCGTGAGGCCGGGGCTCACCGCATTGATGAACACGCCTTCGGCCGCGACCTCGTCGGCGGCGCCCTTGACGACCGCCAACAGCGCCGCGTTGACGAACGCGCTCGGCAGTCCGCGCGGCAGCGGCTGCCGACCGAGGTTGCCGGCGATCACCACGATGCGGCCGGCCTTCTGAGCGCGCATCGGTGCGAGCAGCGCGCGCATCGTGCGCACGGTCCCCATGAATTTCAGGCGGAAGCTCGACTCCCACACCGCGTCCGGAATCTCCCAGAAGATGCCGTTGCCCGAGGCGCCTGCGCTGCATACCGCGACATCGATACGCGCGAACCGCGCCAGTGCCGTCGCGACCGCGCGTTCGGGCGCATCGACCTCGGTGAGATCGCAGGAGAACACCTCGGTCTCGACCCCGAAGTCGCGCGCGATCTCATCGGCGACGGCCTGCAGCCTGGTCAACGTGCGCGCGACCAGAACGAGCTTCGCACCTTCGGCGGCGAGCGTGCGCGCGGACTCGCGACCGATGCCGGAACTCGCGCCGGTGACGAGCGCAATCTTGCCTTTCAGGTGCAGATCCATCGCCTGCCTTCGCGCGTGATGCCGGGGCGACGATTATAGGTGTCGCGGCGCGCAGACCGGTCGTGGCTCGGGTACGACGATCGGTGCGGCGCTGCGTAAGGCGCCCGCTGTGTCGGCGTCCGCGTGCGCGTACAGGAACGGCAGCTAATCGGACTTCACGCCCGCGTCGCGCACCACACGCGACCATTTTTCGACTTCGCTGCGCAGGAAGGCGGCGAATTCCGCCGGCGTGCCGCCCATCGGCACGAAACCCGCACCGGACAGCCGTTCGATCACCTCCGGGCTGCGCAACGCCGTGTTCAGCTCGGCATTCAAGCGCGCGATCACGTCGGGCGGCGTCTTCGCTGGCACCGCGAAGCCGCCCCAGCCATCCCCGGCAAAGCCCGGGTAGCCGGACTCGGCGACGGTCGGGACGTCCGGAAACAACGGCGAGCGCTTCGGCCCCGCCGCGGCAAGCGCGCGCAGCCTGCCCGAGCGCACATGCGGCTGCGAGGTCGAGACGCTGGTGAAGGTGACCTGCGCATTCCCGCCGAGCAGTTCGATCACCTGTTGCGCGCCGCCTTTGGTCGGTATGTGCAGCCATTCGATGCCGGTCGAGAAACGGAACATCTCGGCGGCGAGGTGCGCGATCCCGCCGCTGCCCGCCGATACGTAGTCGATCTGCCCGGGCCGGCGCTTGGCGAGCGCGACCAGTTCAGCGACGTTCTTGACCGGCAACGACGAATGCACGATCAGCATGATCGGCAGCGCGATCGTCAGTTGCACCGGCGCCAGATCGCGCAGCGGGTCGTACGCGAGCTTGCGATACAGACCGGGGGCGATCGCCATCGGCCCGATATCGGCCGCGAACATCGTGTATCCATCGGGCGCGGCCCGCACCGCGGCCTCAGCGGCGACGGTGCCGCCGGCGCCGGGACGATTCTCGACCAGCACCGGCTGACCGAGCCCGGT
>JACMMK010000358.1 GCA_014379045.1 Burkholderiales bacterium | reverse complement strand
GCGCAGGAGCGATGCGCCGTATTGGGCGAGTCCGCCGTGGCCGGCGCATTCGGCGACGAGCGTCGGGCGCAGCGCCAGGAATGCCGCGAGATCGGTGATCAGCGCGACGCGCTCGGTGAAGCCGTGGGCACGCGCGCGATCTGCGTCGTTGACCAGTGCGCCGATCAGCTGCACCTGTGGCTGGCGTTCAGACAATTCGCGCGCGATCACCCGCGCGATCGAACCTCCGCCGATCAGTCCGACGCGCAGTCTTCCGCCTTCGGCGATTGCGTCCCGCCCGATCGACCCGGACGCCGGTCCGTTCGTCGCCACGTCAGCGACTCGCGCGCAAGCCGACGAACTTCAGCTGCGAGTACTCTTCCATCGCGTAGCGGATGCCCTCACGCCCGAAGCCGCTGTCCTTGACGCCGCCGAATGGGTACATGTCGAGTCGGAAGCGGCTCGCCTCGTTGATCCAGATCGATCCGCAGTCGAATTCGTCGGCGACCTTCAGCGCGTTGTCGAGCGAGGCGGTGAAGCATGCGCCCTGCAGACCGAACTCGGAATCGTTGGCCTGTGCGAGCGCGTGATCGAGATCGCGCGCGGCCTGCACGACGACGATCGGGCCGAACGCTTCTTCGCGCAGTACGCGTGCGCTGTCCGGCGCGGCGACGATGATGCCGGGCGACAGCCAGGCACCGTTCAACGTCGGCCTGAGCGCGATGCGCGCGCCCTTGGCTTCGGCGTCGGTCACCAGTGCCATCACCCGCTCGGCCGCGGCCACGCTGACCATCGTGCCGACATCGGTCGTCGGATCGGACGGGTCACCGACCTTCAGCTTGCGCGCGGCCGCGACGAAGGCTTCGACGAAGGGGTCGAACACCGGCTGTTCGACGATGATCCGCTGCGCCGAGATGCACTGTTGTCCGCTCGCTTCGAACCCGGCTGCGGCGATCTTCGTCGCAGCATCTTCGAGGTTGGCATCGGCAAGCACCAGGTTGGCCGCATTCGAACCGAGTTCGGCACAGAACTTCTTCGCACCGGCGACCTGCGCCAGCGCGCGCGCTGCGGCGACGCCACCGGTCAGCGTGATCAACGCGGTCTGCGGATGCGCGGCGAGTGCGGATGCCGCGGCGCGATCGCCGGTGACGACGTTGAACAGCCCGTCGGGCAATCCCGCCTGCTTTGCGAGTTCGGCGAACGCAAGTGCGACCTCGATGCCGGTCGGGTGCGGCTTCACCACCACGGCATTGCCCGTCGCCAGCGCCGGGGCGAGTTTCTGCACCAGCAGATTGGCCGGCGCGTTGAACGGGGTGATCGCCGCGACCACGCCGTACGGCACCCGGCGCGCGAAGCCCAGATGACCCGCGCCCGCCGGCGCCGAATCGAGCGGCAGCACTTCGCCGCGCCCGACCAGCAACTCGGCGATGCAGTTGCGGATAAACGCCCCGACGCGCGAGGCTTCGAAATTCGCCGCGCGCCGCGGCTTGCCGATGGTGCCGACAATCATCTCGGTGATGCGCCCGGCGTCCTGCTCGAACGCCTTCGCCAGCGCCTCGAGCCATGCGACGCGCTGGGCGATGGTGCTGCGCCGGTGCGTCTGCCACGCCGCGCGCGCACTGGTGACGGCCTGGTCGACCGTCGCCGCGTCGCTTTCGACGATGCGATAGAGCGTGCGGCCGTCGAGCGGCGACACCAGCTCGAAGCCGGTATCGGTGGGTTTCGGGGCGACGGGCTTGCCGTCGATCCATGCGGTCAGGGTGCGGGTCATCGTGGCGTCGGGAGAAGTCGAACGAGTGAAGAGGGCCGGGCTCAGCGCGCGGGTGCCGACGCGAGCCCCGTCGCGTGCGCGTCGCGCTCGAGCGCGAGCCGGGCCAGGAACGGGACCAGCGGATGCACGCCGAGGGCCACGATCGCCGGGAAGTCGCGCTTCTCGAGCAATGCGGCGTGCGCCTCTGGCAATGCGAAGCGTGCGCAGAATGCGTGGGTGTCGGCGCCGAAGGTCGCCCTCGCCCCGGCATCGTTCGCGAGCGCATGCAGCGCGACGGTGAGTGGCACCAGCGCGGGCTGGGTCGACGGATAGTGTGCGGTATCGCTGACCACGGCAGGCGGTGTCCAGAAGCCGAGCGACGCATAGTTGTGATGCCAGCTCGGGTTGAACTCGACCAGATCCGGCTTGCGCTCGCCGAGCATCCCGGCGGCCACGGCCCAGCAGCGCAGTTCGATGTTGCCGCTCGCATCGAGCTCGTGGTCGGTCAGCCCGATCAGGGTCTTCAGGCGACCCTTGCCCAGCACGTCGAGCAGCGCCTGGTCGAAGCCCAGATCGGGCTCGGCATAGCGATCGGTGCCGGGAAAATGCGACATGCCGCCACTGGCGACAACCACCGCCTTGACGCGCAGCCGGTCGAGCGCTAGGGCGAGCGCATGACCGAAGGCATGGCAGCGTTCCATCGACGGTTGCGGCGGCAGGTAGGCATTGACGAAGATGGGCACGATCGGCGCGCGCACGTTCAGATGCGCCAGCGGGATGCCCAGCGCGTAATCGACCTGCGCGGTGCTGGTGAACGCCGGGTCGAATCCCGAACGATACAGCTCGCGCACCAGCGCGAACGAGATCTCGCTTGCCACGGTATGGCGGAACGCGCGTCCGGCGAAGGTGCCGCTCGCCTCGGCGCCGACATGCAGCGTGAACGGCGGCGCGCAATCGAGAAAGAACTGCTGCGCATGATCGTTCGAGACGGTGATCCAGACGTCGGGCGCGAGCGCTGCCAGTTCGGTGCCGATCCGCGCCGCGGCGCGCTCGACCCGGTCGATCGTGTCGGCGTCTTCAGTGTCCGGGCGGGTGATGAACTGGGGCGCGTGTGGCAGCAAGGCGCCCCCGACGATCGCATCATTCATCGTTCAACGCCGCTTCCGCCACCGGCGAGGCGCGCGCAGCGCACAGGGTGTGCGTATCCGCGGCCGCGACCGCGGCGAACGCGTCGGGCGCGTCGAAGGAAGGCTTCATCGATGACTGGAAGTGCTCGGCGGAACAGACTCGAAGAGACAGCCCGATGATAAGCCCTGCGGCCAGTACGAGCGCGCTTCGTCGTCGCTCACGGCAGCGCGGGCGCGAGTTTTGCCAGCATCGCGTCGCGCTCGGCGCGCGGCAGTGCCGCGACGCGCCGCACCGCGGCATAGAACGCGCTGTGATCACCGCCGTCGCGTTCACGCAGCGCCTCGAACGCCGGCACCCACTGGTTGTACAGCGCAACCGAGGCGAGTTGCGCGTTGTTGGGCCCGGTGCCGAACCAGCGGTCGAACCCGTCGAACGGCTTGCCCTCGCTGCCCCAGCGCTCGCGAAACGCCTGGTAGTCGCGCAGCGCGTCGCGCTCGAGTTCGGCGCGGCGTTCGCGCATCGCCTCGGGCGCCAGGCGCGTTCGGTACAACGCTCCAAGGCGGGCGCGGTGCGCGAGCAGGTTCGTAAAGAACGCTTCGCGCCGGGCGAGCGTGCGCGCATACGCCTCACCCGCCGCCGGCGTGTTCGCAGCGCGCATCCAGCGGCGCACGCCATCGAGTTCGACCGCGACGGCGAACGACTCGTTGAATTGCGTGTCGCCGGGCACGTACAGCAACTGGTGCGCGAGTTCATGGAAGATCAGGCGCGCGAGTTCCGCCTCGGGCCAGCGGATGAACGTATTGAGCAGCGGATCGTCGAACCAGCCCAGCGTCGAATACGCCGGCACCGGCCCGACCCAGGTCTGCAGATCCTCTTCCCGTCGTAGCCGCTCGGCGTGGCGCTCGGCCTGTTCCCGATCGAAGTAGCCACGATAGGCGACGCAGCCGGCGACCGGGAAACACCACTGGCGCGGCTCGACCGAGAACTCCCCCGCGGCGAACACGTTCCACACCACCGCGGGGCGATCGAGATCGGCATACCGACGATAGCTGTCGTTGTCCGGCAGCCCGAGCTCGCGGCTCGCGAACGCGCGGATGCGCAGCGCGAGGTCGAGTCGGACCTTCAGCTCGTCCGGCGTCGCAGGGTCGGCCACCACCTCCGCGATCGGGCGCGCGCGCGTCATCAGGTCGAGGTGTCCGCGCACCGCCTGCGCGTAGAAGCCGAGCGTCGAGCATCCGGAGAGCAGCATCGCCAGCGCCAGTATCGTGGCTCGTGCGCTCCAGCCGGTCATGGGCGTCGCGCCGTTTCGCTGAACCGGCCGTCGCGCAGGAAGCCGGCGACTTCGGCTGCGACGCGACGCGACAACGGCATCGCGCTGTGCGTCACCGGCAGCAGGATCAGGTCACGCGCGCCGGGCACGCGCGCCTCGGCGAGCGTGACCACGCCATCGTGCG
>JACMMK010000357.1 GCA_014379045.1 Burkholderiales bacterium | reverse complement strand
TGCTGGTGCGCGCGCTCGGCTGACGCGCACGAGCAGGCGCAGAGGGTCGCGCGCGCTCGTTGTCACCTGCCTCGCGCCGGTCGCTACTCCACCGAGTCGCCGCCGCGGGTGCGGCTCTTGTCCAGCCTCGTGCTCAGGAACAAGGTGTTGGGCGTGACCAGCAAGACCGGATTTTCGAACTGCAACTTGCTGTTGCGCGGCGAGATGTGACCGCCGAGCAGCTGCAGGTCTTCGCCGAGCGGGCTGAACACCGGAAAGAATCCGCTGGCTGCAGTCGTGCATTGTGCGTCGTAGTTCGCGACTGCCTTGCGCGCGCGCTGATACTCGGCACGCAGCCGTCGGACGGTCGCGGCGAATTTCGGGTCGACGGCATCCTTGCGGTCGACGCTCTGGATGCGGCACTGGAACCCCGCCCGGCGCAGCGCCGGAACCGTATCCATTTCGTTGAAGCTTGGCATCCGCGTGCCGAAGGGTTTCAGGTCGATGATCTTGAACGTCGCCCGTCCGGTCGGATAGCTGAGGATGAACTTCGGGTCGGTCGCGGCGTCGCGCGCATCGGGCAGCTGCTTGATGTGGAACATGCCACTTCGATCGACATACCCGAACACAAACTCGCCGCCGCAGCCGAGCGTGGTCACGTCTTCGCATGCCTCGAAGATCTGCGCACGCAGCTTGATCGCACGCGCGGCGTCCTCGGGCACCTGATCGATCAGCGGGTTCCATTCCCATTCAGGGGTGTTTGCGCGCAACGCGCCGCTGTAGAGTTCGAACACCCAGCGCAGTTCGTCGATCGAGCGCGGCTTCGCCTCACGTTGCGCGTGCTTCTGCGCCAGGCTCTCGAATTCCGCGAGTTCCGCGAGCGTGCGTGGTGCGGGGATCGACTGCGCCCGAACGTCTTCGACCGGGGCGCCGACGAGTGTCGCGAGCGCGAAGCCGAAAGAGACGAGCCACCCGCGCAGCGATGCCCGTCGACCGCCCCCCGACCTGCGCACGCCCTCAGGCGCTGTGTTGTTCATTGTGTCCATGCGTGTCGTTCCTCTATCGTGCCAGCCCGCGGCGACTCCGGTCTTCCTCCCGGCCGGAAGCCGCCCAGTTCACACCCGGACGATGGCTGGGGCGCGGGCACGATTCATCGTGCCCCGCAGGTGCGCGGCGATTCGCGCGACGCCTTCGCGCAGCGCCGGCATGCTGGTGGTGTAGGCGAAGCGCACATGCTCGTTCGCCCGGAAAGTGCCGAAATCGGCACCGGGGGTGATCGCGACGCCGGCGGTCTCGAGGAGCCGCTGGGCGAAGTCGAAGCTGTTGTCGGTGAGCCGGCTGCAGTCGGCATACAGATAGAACGCGCCCTCCGGCAGCACCGGAATGACGAAGCCGATCTCGGTCAGTGCATGCGCCAGATAGTCGCGCCGTTCGCAGAACTCGGCGCGCTGCCGCTCGCAGATCGCGAGCGATTCGGCCGTGAAGGCGGCCAGGGCTGCGTGCTGTGCGACCGTCGAGCACGCGAGAAAAAGGTTCTGCGCCAGCCGCTCGGCCGGGTCGAGATAGGCCTCGGGCACGACGATCCAGCCGAGGCGCCAGCCGGTCATCGTGAAATACTTCGAGAAGCCGTTGATCACGAACGCGCGATCGGTGAGCGCGAGCGCACTGGTGAGCCGCTGACCGTAGACCAGCCCGTGATAGATCTCGTCGACCACCAGTGCCGCGCGCCGCCCGAGCACCTCGTCGATGATGCGACGAAGCTCGGGTTCGGGAATCGTCGTTCCGGTCGGATTGGCCGGGGTCGCCACCATCACCGCACGCGTGCGCGGCGACCAGTGCTGCGCGATCGTGCGCGCGGTCAGCTGATAACCGGATTCGAAGCCGCAGGGGATGCCCACCGGCACGCCTTCGCAGAACCGGACGAAATGACGATTCGCCGGATACGACGGGTCGGCGAGCAGCACCTCGTCGCCCGGATTCAGCAGCAGGCCCATCGCGAGCAGCAATGCGCCGGACGACCCGGGTGTCACGATCACCCGTTCGGGCGACACCTCGACGCCATGCCGCTCCCGGTAGTAGCCCGCGATCGCTTCGCGCAGCGCCGGCAAGCCCAGTGCCGGCAGGTAGTGCACATCGCCGTCACGCGTGGCAGCGATCGCCGCCGCGGTCACCGGTGAGGGGGTCGGGAAATCGGGCTCGCCGATTTCCATGTGCACGATCGATCGCCCCTCGCGCTCGAGCTCTTTCGCCCGGGCCAGCAGTTTCAACACCTGGAACGTGGCGATCCCCGACATCCGCGCCGCGAGCGGCGCGCCCTGCTCGATCGATGCCATCAGACCCCGTGGCGCGCGAACCAGGCGCGCATCTTCTTCCAGCCGTCTTCCGCGGCGTCCGGCCGGTAACTGGGCCGGTAGTCGGCATAGAAGGCGTGCGGCGCGCCCGGGTAGAGCACGATCTCGCTCGTCGTGTTGCCGGCGGCGGCGAGCGCGCCGCGCATCTTCTCGACATGCTCGACCGGAATTCCGGCATCGGCTTCGCCGTAGAGTCCCAGCACCGGCACCTTCATCACCGCTGCGAGGTCGACCGGGTACGCCGGCTGCAGCGGCGACGGCGCCGGCGCAACGAGCCGACCGTACCAGGCCACCCCTGCCTTCACCGCCGGGTTGTGCACGGTGTAGGTCCACGTGATACGTCCGCCCCAGCAGAAGCCGGTGATGCCGAGGCGCGCGACGTCGCATTTCCCGGTGGCGTTCGCGTAGACGACGGCCGCGTCGAGGTCCGACATCACCTGGCTGTCGGGGACGTGGTTGACGACCTTGGTGAAGATCTCCTGCGCATCGGTGAGTGTCGACACGTCACCCTGTCGCGCATACATCTCGACTGCGATCGCAAAGTAGCCCAGCTTCGCGAGCCGGCGGCAGACATCCTTGATGTGCTCGTGCACCCCGAAGATCTCCTGCACGACGAGGATCACCGGCAGATCGGTGCCCTGCTCGGGGTAGGCGCGATAGGCGGGGATTTCGCCGTCGCGCGTCGTCAGTGCAACTTCGCCGGCAACCAATCCTGCCGCGTCGGTACTGATCGTCGTCGACTGGATCGGCTCGACGGCGCGCGCGAAACCCTCTGCAAGACGCGCAATCAGCGCACCCGAATGCCGCCGTAAAGACGTGCCACCCGGCGCGTAGCCGGGGATATCGTGCAACGGGAAACTACCGGCCTGGTCCATGTGAACTCCTCCTGTGATGACGACGTATGCGATCGGTCAGACACCGTTCTGCTTGAGAAAGGCGAGCAGGCGCTTCCATCCGTCTTCGGCCGCCTCCTTGCGGAAACTCGAACGGTAATCGGCGTGGAACGCATGCGGGGCATCGGGATAGACGATGAGTTCGGAGGCCTTGTTGCCCGCCGCCGCCAACGCGCTGCGCATCTGCTCGACGGTCGACACCGGAATACCGCCGTCCGCCCCGCCATACAGACCGAGTACCGGCACCTTGAGTTCCGGCGCGAGATCGAGCGGACTGCGCGGCGCGAGCGCGCTCGGCTCGCCGACCAGGCGCCCGTACCAAGCCACACCGGCGCGCAGCTTCGGGTTGTGCCCCGCGTAGAGCCAAACGTAACGTCCGCCCCAGCAGAAGCCGGTGATCGCCGCCCGGTTCGCGTCACCCCGGCCGGAAGCCGCGGCCCAGGCGAGCGTTGCATCGAGATCCGACAGCACCTGCGCATCGGGTACTTTCGCGACGATCTGCTTCAGGATCTCGGCGCTACTTTCGAGTTTCGTCGGGTCGCCCTGGCGGAAATACAGCTCAGGGGCAACCGCCAGATACCCGCGCTGTGCGAGCCGGCGCGTCGTGTCGCGGATGTATTCGTGAACGCCGAAGATCTCCTGCACGACGAGCACCGTACCGAGTCGCGTGCCGCCTTCCGGACTCGCCGCATACGCCGGCATCACGCCGTCCTTCGTCGGAATCTTAACCTCGCCGGCGACCAGACCCTTGCTCGGCGTGGTGATCACTGTCTGCGCCTGAATCGGCTGCACGGCCAGGGCAAAGCCTGCGCCGACCGCGCTGGCGACGAACGCTCGGCGATCGACGCGACTGCGCGGCACCAGGCTGTCTATCTGCGATGCGATGTTGCGATCTTTCAATTCCATGGGATTCTCTTCAGGGTCTGTGAATGCTTTGGAGGCAGCCGAGCGCGGGTGCCGGGTACCCCATATCGTATCAAGACACGCGCATGCGCTTGGGCGTTGCGCGATTGCCCTCCCCGGCCTTCTCCTTCCCCGCACTCGCGGCGAGTGCGCGCGCATCGGTGTCGTTGCCGGTCACGCCGGCGAGTGCCAGGCCCTGATCCCAGTACGGCACCGGCCCGAAGCGGTCGACGAAAAAATCGACGAATGCGCGCACCTTCGGCGACAGATAGCGATTGGGCAGGTAAACCGCGTTGATGTGGCTGCCGAACGTACCCAGCGCTTCGAAGTCGGTGCACAACGCCTTCAGCGTGCCCGCGCGCAGGTCGTCGCCGACGACGAAGGTCGGCGACATCGCGATGCCCAGCCCGCGCAACACCACTTCACGAATCGCCAGGCTGTTGGTGGCGATGAAGTTGCCGCCGACCAGCACGTTGACGATCGCGCCGTCTGCCGCGCGAAAACGCCAGTCGCTCTGCATCGAGCGGAACGAATAGAACAGACAGTTGTGCGCGGCCAGCGCCTCGAGCGTTTTCGGCGTGCCATGCGTCTTCAGGTACTGGGGTGATGCGCACACCACCCAGCGGATCGGCGCGAGCTTGCGCGCCACCGTGTTCGGAGCCAGGTCCCCGAACAGACGGATCGCGACATCGATGCCTTCGTCCGCAAGATCGGCCATGCGGTCGATCAGGTCCATCTCGATCTTCAGATCCGGATACTTCGCGAGGAACTCGGGCACCGCCGACGCGATGTGCATGCGGCCGAACGCGGCCGGCGCCGTGATCTTCAGGACCCCGCTCGGCGCGCCGCCCAGACGCGACACCGCGACCTCCGCCGCCTCGGCTTCCTGCACCACCCGCGCGCAGTGCTGATAGAAGGTCGCGCCGACTTCGGTCAGGCTGAGGCGGCGGGTCGTCCGGTTGAGCAGGCGCGCCTTCAGTTCCCGTTCGAGGCGCGCCACGTGCTTGCTCACCGCGGATTTGGAAATGCCCAGCCGCCGCGCGGCGCCGGAGAAACTTTTCGCCTCTGCGACGCGGGCAAAAATCGCCATCCCGACGACGTTTTCAAGGTGTTCCACCGCGGTTTCCTTTCGATATCGTTCGCACTTTAGCGCACCATCGGAAACAATCTTATTCCTTTTGCCTGGATTGTGGCCATAACGAAACGTCCCTATCGTTCACGGGTGTCCGTGATCAAGTCGATCGCGGCGCCATCGCAACAAAGGAGATCGAGATGAAGGCCATTACCCATCCCGCAATCAGCAGTACCGGAGTGCGCACCGGCCTTGCTGCCGCCCGCTCGGCGGCGGTGATGCAACTCGTGCTCGGACTCGTCACGGTTTTCGCGGCCGGCTTCGCGTATCTGACCAAGACACGTTCAGCCACTGCCGAGAACCTCACCGCCACGTCGCGGCTTCGGCGTCTTTGAGCTGAAACATCGAACGACCCGCGGGTTTTCCGCGGGTTGATTCGATTGGGTCCCACATTCGCCGGCCGGGGAGCAGTGCAACGCCTGCCCGGGCGTGTCCGGCTATCGCCCGCATGCAGATCCGCTCGCGGTAGACTCCCCGCTTCGTTTCCGGCCGCTGTCGCGTGCCGTGATCGCCGAACCGGGAGATTGGAATGACGCGCAGGGATTTTGTAGTGTCCGGACTGGCGGTCGCCTCCGCGGCCGCGTGCGGGGTCAGTTTTGCGCAGGCCGTGCGCCGTACGCCGGACGTGATCTACGTGCCGACGCCGCAGGAAGTCGTCGAAGGCATGCTGAAGCTGGCCAAGGTCGGCAAGAGCGATGTCGTCTACGACCTGGGCTGCGGCGACGGGCGCATCGTGGTCACGGCTGCGCGCATGTTCGGTGCGCGCTCGGTCGGCATCGACATCGATCCGATCCGTATTCGCGAAGCGACCGAGAACATACGCGTCGCCAATGTCGGCGAGCGCGCGCGCCTGATCGAAGGCGATCTGTTCGAAACCGACATCAGCGAAGCCACGGTCGTGACGATCTACCTGCTGTCACGCCTGAACCTCAAGCTGCGGCCGAAGCTGATGGCCGAATTGCGTCCCGGGACGCGCGTGGTCTCGCACGCCTTCGACATGGACGACTGGAAACCGCAGCGCACCGAGAGCGTCGGCTCGAGCACGATCTATCTGTGGACGGTACCGGCGCGCAAGGCGTGATCGGCACTGCCGGGCCGAAGGTCGGCCGCTAACTCAGTACCCCGATCTCGCGCAGATACTTCGCGACCCCCGCGTCGATCAGCTCGACCCGGGGTGCTGCAGCGACCGTGTTTGCCGGCGTCGTCTCGGCCGCCTGCGCGAGTCGCGTCGCGATCGATGCCTGCCCGCGGTCGAGCGCACGCGCGATCCGGTAGCCGATGTCGGGCGCCAGGCCGGGCGCCGCCATGACGAAGCTCCACGAGCCCACCGAATCGATCGTCGCCGATTGTCCGGGATAGCTGCCGGGCGGCGCATTCAGCGGCTTCAGGAAACCGTGCTTCGACTGGATCGTCTTCGCCTCGTCCGCCGACGGTGCGATGAAGCGAGCACCGTGAGCGCTCGACGCTACCTTGACGAAGCCTGGCCAGCCGATGCCACCACCCCAGAGTGCGGCGGCGCGGCCGTCCAGCACCATTTCCGGACCGTCGCCCGCGCGCTCGAGGTAGATCGCCTGGAAGTCGCGGTCCTGATCGAGGCCCAGCCCGTCGAGCACATAGCGCGACAGGATCACGAGCCCCGAGCCGCGTGCGCCGAACGCGACCGGCTTGCCGACGAGATCCTGGATGGTGCGCACCGCACTGTCCGCGCGCACGACGAACATGCCCGGTGTCGAATACATCGCGGCGACGATGCGCAGTTCCGCCGGCGCACGTCCAACCCCGGTCAATGCCTCATACGCGACCTCGCCTTGCACCAGGCCGAGGTCGATCTCGCCGCGCTCGAGCAGCGGCACGTTCTCGGTGCTGCCCTTCGTGTTGCGCGCCTCGAGCGCCAGCGTCGGCTCGAACTCATGCACGGTGTCGAGGAAGGCGGCGCCGTAGGCCGGAAAGCCGCCGCCGGGAGTCGCGGTGCCGAGAATCACGCGGGTCGGTGTCATCGTGTGCGGCGGGAGTGGCAGACCCCGCCATTGTAAAGGCGGCTGCGCGTGCCGGACAGCGCGTTCACGCAGTGCGCAACCGCGCGAGGCGCACGATCGCGACCGTCGCCATCGGCACCACGAAACCCACCACGATCACCGTGAGCAGCAGCGCGCCCAGCTCGCTGTAGTCGGCCGGCGTCCTGATCGCGCCGGTCGCGGCATCCTTCACCTCACGCGAGATCGTGAAGATCTCGTTCAGATACTTGCTCCCCAGTTGCGAGGCCGACAGCGCCAAGTTCGTGAACGATGCCATCACTGCGAAGAAAGTGGCCTTCAGGTGTTCGGGGGCCGAGTTCGCGATCCACGCGAGCATCGGGATCATCGCGATCTGTCCGAGCGGCGATTCGAGCGCGGTATCGACGAGCGCGATGAAGCGCGCATCGACGACACCACCGGTCAGCGCTGCCGTCCAAAGATGCAGCCCGTGGTACATGCCGAGCGTCGGCAGTGAGAGGACCGTGCCGGCGATGGTGAGGAACACGACGATCGTGGCGATCGAGTGCTCGGCGATGAAGCGCCGGAAGATGAACATGCCGACGAGCGTCAGCACGCTGCCGATCAGCGACAGCTGTGCGAGGAACTGCTGGTCGAACCCGAGCGCATCGATGAACCACCACGTCGCGCCCGGCCCCGGCCCGGGCATCGCACGGAAGATGAACACCACGACCGCGGTGCCGATCAGCAGACGTTGCGCATCGGGATCGAGCTCGCCGGTCAGCCGCACCATCAGGAACACGATCACCGCCATCGAGGCGCCGAACACGATCTCCTGCCCGTACGGGAGGCCACTCAGTCCGACCCCGAGCGTGATCGCGACGAACACGAGACTGCCGCCGAGGATCCACCAGTTGGGCCGGGTCGTCGACGGCGCGTCGTGCAGCAACTCGGCGATCTGCGCCGGCGACTTGCCCACGCGCGCCAGCGCCGCGGCATTGCGCCGCTTCATCCATGCGGCGAGCACGACCCCGAGCACGGAGAGCAGCGGAATCACCAGCGCGAATGCGTAGACGTTCGAGTAGACCGCGACGCGCTGCGCCTCGGGCAGTTGCGCGACGCCGTCGAACATCCAGACATTGATCAGCCCGACCAGCACCGTGCCGCCGATGATCGCCACCCGGCCGAGCATCTGCATCGTCGTGTGCATCAGCTTGCGTTGCGCGGGGTCGATCGGCTGTCCGCGTCCGTCGACGCGCGGCACCGCTTCGACCGTCATCGCATCGGCGACACAATCCTGCACGACGAAACCCACAGGCGAGAGCAGCGCCGAGAACACGTACCAGGCCTCCTTCGAGGCGAACGCCGTCATCGCCTCGGTGTGCGCGATCAGCCCGTACATGATGCCGAGACTCGCCGCGATCATCGACGCGCCGAGCCAGACGAGCCACGCCTTCCAGCGCCAGATCAGATCGACCAGATGGCCGAGCGGCATCTTGAGCGCCCACGGGATACCCCCCCAGAAGCCGAGCGCTGCGAGAAACGCGGCCGACAATCCGAGGTATTCCTTGACGAAGAAGACCCCGACGATGCCGGTCAGCCCCGACACGCCGGCCGCCACGTAGACCATCAGCGGCGGCAGGTACGACCAGCGCATGTCGCGCGCCAGCGAGAAGACGGTGCGGTCGAGCCAGCGCCAGACGGCGTTGTCGGTGGTGGAGTGGGCCGTGTTCATCGATCCGTTTCGGAAATGGCGAAGACTAACCGATGCCGGCCGGCGCGCTCGCGTGTCGACGTCGTGCCGGGACCGGCCGCGTTGCCGCTGATGGTCAGCGACCCTGCCGATGCTCGGCTACAGCCGACTTCGCTGCCACGTCTGAGCAGGACCTCCACTCACTGCAAGACGCTCGCGGCAAGTCTCAGCGTGGAGCAGGCTGGGCAACGGGTCGAGGGACGATCGTGACCTGAATCCAGCCACTTGGACATCGCCGACGCGGAGTCCACCGCGCGACGCCGGCAGCCTCGACGGTCTATGCGCGACTCGACTGGATATCGGGGCTTTCCGGGTTGGGTAGCAAGCGGTGCGAGGCCGGATGCACCACCATGTCCATCGCCTGCAACGCGATCGTGCCGAGCAGCACCTGATCGCCCATCACCAGCGCATCGGTGATGCAGCGGCGGCCCATCGATTCGACCAGTAGCGGTCCGACGCAGGGAAAGCTCGCGCGCCGGCCATCGGCGAGTTGAACGTTGCGTTGGCCGATGGGTGCGAGGTGCAGTTGATCGACCACCGATTGCGGCACGATGTTGTTGGCGCCGGTATCGACCAGCGCATCGGCGTCGAGAGACTCGATGTCGTCACGACCGAAATGGCTGAGACGCAGTGCAGCGTAGGTGACACCCATTCGGTTGCTCCCTCCGTGTATGCGCTGGCAGTCAGCATACGCTGCGACCCACGGCCCAGGGCCTCCGGAACGCTGCCCTACGCTTCAATACGTCGCGTCACTCGTGCCGATCGGTGCAGGACAGCGCACGCGTTCAAAGCCTGATCAGGATGTTGCCGTACCCATCCAGCTCCGCGGTGGTGCCCGGCGGCACCACGCAGGTCGAGTCGTAGTCCTCGACGATCAACGGACCGTCGGTCTTCTGCGCCAGATGCGGACGCCGCAGAATCGGCGTGTTCATCCAGCCGAGCGTCGGCCCGAAATACACCTGACGCGGCGGCGGGGCGACGCGCGCCGCGCGCACGTCGTGCAACTGATCGGGCACCAGCGGACGTTCCGGCAGGCCGAGTGCGATCACCTTGATGTTGACCATCTCGACCGGAATCACCGACGACGAACGATGTCCGTAGGTGCGTTCGTACTCTTTCGCGAACGTCACTTCGAGCACCGCAACGCTCGCAGTATCGAGCGGGCCTTCCGGCGCCGGCACGGCCAGCTCGTACGACTGCCCCTGGTAATGCATGTCGGCGAACTTGCGGATGCGGATGCGCTCGGGCGGAAACCCTTCGTGCGCGAGCTGCGCGCGACCGTGCGCGATCAGCGCATCCCAGGCCTGGTTGATCTCGGCCAACCCGGAGGGTGCGAGCACGCGCCTGAACGTGCGCGAGTAGTGATGCTCGACATCGGCATACAACAGCCCGAACGACGAGAACAACCCGGCCGACGGCGGCACGACCACCAGCTTCATGCCGAGCGACTGCGCGATGTCCGCGCCGAACAACGGCCCGTTGCCGCCGAACGCGAACAGCGAAAAGCCGCGCACATCGCGTCCACGCTCGACCGACACCGCGCGGATCGCGCGCATCATGTTCGAGCCGGCAATCTTGAACGCCGCGAACGCGGCGTGCTCGGGTGACAGCCCGAGCACCGCCGCGACCTTTTCCGCGACCGCCGCC